>CAYRPR010000113.1:0-6768 GCA_964425945.1 uncultured Verrucomicrobiota bacterium
ATATGGTTGAAGGCATCCGTCAGCGCCCCGAACTCATCCGCCCGCTTCAAGGTCACGTGGGTATCGAGATGGCCCCGCGCAACCGCGCCGGCGGCTCGTTGGAGTTCCTTGACCGGCACCACCACGAGGCGCGACAACAACACGGCGCTGATCAAGCCAAACGCAGCGCCCACGCCGCCGACCGCCAGCATGAACCATTGGCCCTGACGGCTTTCACCGTGATCGACCCAATTGAGAAGCAACAGCGAAAGGATCGGGCAGATGCCGGCCGAAACCGCCCAGAGTATGCCACGGCGCGCAAGGGTCATGCGAAAGACACCCCGCACATCCGCCGGACGTCCCTGCTTGAAGAAGACCGGATACAACCACCGGAGACTGAGTATCTCAACGATGAAACCGGCATGTGTGACGTTGATGAGCGAAGCGATGACGATGGACACGCTGATGTGCATCGGAAAATCGGGATGAAGCGGCTCGGCGCCGGATCGCAATCCGAACACGAATGCCGGGATGCAGGCGAGCCACGCCGTCATCGTGATCCACGCAATGTGCAACGGCAGATTGATCATGCGCGCCCGCGCCCGGTCCCGACGGTCGTCCTCGAACGGCGTATCGTCGCGACACGCGCGATACGCCGGGCCGATGGAGAACACGATGTATAACCAGACAGCCACCGCGACCGGATAAAGCCCCGCGTTGAACCATTGTATCAAGCCGTGAAAATGCGCCTCCTGCCCGGCCGTCAGGAGCGGGCGCACATGAATCACGTTGTACCAGATATTGAAGACACTGGCGATGACCGCCGCGCCGACCGGCGCGGCGGCCATCAGGCCCAGTGCATGTCGCCGCACGAACGGACGGGGATGAGGGGTTGCATTCACGGAAGATCCGTCTCCAGCGTCCATGGCGCGAAGTAGTCGAGCAGAATCAGAACGCCCGGCGGCTGGTGCCGCTCCAGCTGTTTGCGCACCGCGGCGAAATCCGTCATCGGGCCGAAACGGAAGCCGGCCTCGAGCGGTTTGAAGAAGTTGTCCTGGTGACTCGGCAGGAAGTAGCGCGGCCGCAACTGTTCCAGCACGGGGACCACCCGCTTCCGGCTGTCGGGCAGGGCGACGCCGAGAATGGCCAGATCAACGGGTTGTCCGTTCAGGTCGGGCGGATGGTCCCGATGCCCTCCCGAGTCCACGTAGATGCGCCGGCCACCCAGCTCAATGAGGAAGGCCAGCGGAACGCCCATCTTCCAGTGCGTGTACTGCCGCGGCGCGTCCGGCGTCGCGTCGAGCCGGCCGGGAAGCGGCTCACAGCAGAGGATCCGGTCATGCCGGGCCCGGAGCACGTGGATAATCAGGTCGCCCTGCCGGTGCACGTCGCCCGGCACGACCGGCAGGATATGCGACTCGGGCATGCCCGCCGCGCGCGCCAGATGGCCGCACGTCGGCGACGCGAGCATCCGGGCGCCGGTCAAGCGAGAGATCTCGGGCACATCGAGCAAATGATCGTAATGGCCGTGCGTGACGAGGATCAGGTTCACGGACTCCGGCAAGCGCGCGCGCGCGGCGGCAATACGCTTCTTGTCCGGTTTCAGCCGGCGGTTCCAGAAGATGGTGGAAAGCGGGGGACGACTGAAGAACGGATCGACGAGCAGGGTCCCTTCCTTCGACTCGAACAGGTAACCGTTAACGCCCAGATACGTGATTCGCACGCCGGCCGCATCCGTACGCGATCCGGCGTCTGCGACGAACAGACTCCGATCCGGTTTCGGCGTCGAACAGCCGAGCCCGATCATGCCAACAACCGCATAGGCCACATATACCAAGCCTGTGCGCATATTCCTCATGACACCCGCCTCACGACCTCACCTGTCCGACGCCGCCATTTGCCTTGCATGAAGATGGTACAGTTCGGCGTAAAGACCGTCTTCCGCAATCAAATCGTCGTGCGTGCCCGATTCCGTGATTCGTCCGTCCTCCATGACGAAAATGCGGTCGGCCATCGAGATCGTGGAAAACCGATGGGAGACCAGCAGCGTGGTGCGCCCGCGCGCGAGACGCTGAAACCGCTGGAACAGGTTGTACTCGGTCCGGGCGTCCAGATGCGCCGTGGGTTCGTCGAGGATCAGGATGGACGCGTCGCGCGCGAGGACGCGGGCCATCGCCACCTGCTGCCACTGGCCCTCCGAAAGATCCCGCTCTCCGAACAACCTTCCGATATGCGTATCGAGCCCCCTGGGTTGTCGCGCAATCAGGTCATCGAGTCCGGCGTCGTGCGCGACGCGCGCCACGGCGTCGCGATCGTTCGCCAGCCGGTCCCAATCGCCGAAGGCGATGTTATCGGCCAGCGTGGCTTCGTACTTGCCGAAATGCTGCATGATGCAGGCGATCCGCCGTCGCAAATCGGCGGGCGCAATGGTGCGCACGTCCCGGGCATCAAACCGGATCGCACCTTCCTGAGGGCTATACAAACCGGTAAGGAGTTTGACGAGGGAGGTCTTCCCCGCCCCGCTTTCGCCCACCAGCGCGATCGTCTCGCCGGGCTCGATCGTGAAGGAAATGTCCCGCAACGTCGGGCGGTCCGCACCCGGGTACGTGAAGGTGACGCCCTCGGCCTCGATACGCCCCTGAATGGCGGGCGCGGGCTCAATACCCGGGGCATGACGAGACTCGGGGGAAACAGCCATGAATGCGCGGTAATGGTTGACATACAGCGCCTGCTCGAACGCGCCGCTGGCCCGCTGAACGGCCCGCTCGATGAAGCCGCGCAGGCGGACGGTGGCCCCGCCGAACACGCCCACGTCGCCCAGCGTCAGCGAGCCCCGAATCGCCCGCCACACGACGCGGGCCAGCACGGCGTAAAAGGCGCACATGGCCGCCACCGTGAAGATGACGTTGCCCCAGAGGGCGCGACGGTAGATGTTCTGGTTCCGAGTCCGGAAGCTCTCGACGACCTTGCGGAAGCGGGCGGTCAGGTGCGGGCCGAGGCCCAGCAGTTTGATTTCAGGAATGAATCGCGGCTGCGTGAGCAGATGCGTGAAGTAATAGGTCCAGCGACGCTGCGTGACCCGCTCTTCGTCTTCACGATACCGCGTCTTCGATAACCGCCACTGAAAATAGATGTATGGAACAGCCAGTGGCGCGGCGACGAGCAGAACCAGCGGTTCGATCACGGCGAGAACGACCACCAGCGACAGGGCTTGTAGCGCGTTGGTAACGGCCGAGAGGCTGTCCGTCGCGAATGCGGCCAGGCGCTGTGCCATATTCCACTGAGCCCGCTCGATCAGTTCACGGCGCTGGGTATCCTCAAAAAACGCCAGGTCCAACTGAACCGCGTGATCGAGCAGGTCGGACGTCAGCGACACGTTCATCTCGTCGGACAGTCGCGCGAATAGATAGTTGAAGACCAGCAGGCCCACGCCTTCCAGCACGGCGAGCCCCAGACCCACGACGAGCCAGATGGCGACCGGCGCGAGGCCGGACTCCGGCTGCTGCATGGCCGCCAGGACGCTGTTGATAAGGCCCCGGATGGTCAGCGCCAGCCCGGCCGGGATGACGCCGCGAATCAGCGTGACGACCACGAGCCCGGCGCTATGTCGCGGGCTTACGCGGCCCACAAGACGCGCGGCCCACAGCCACCCGGACAAGGAAACGCGGATCCGCCGGGCCGCATTTCGCCCCATAGTGGATGAATCATCGGTACCCACCGGTCGTTATTTCCTCCTAAAGGGTTGTAAGGCATGGCCATCTTCAGGTAGCATGAGGGGAAAGTCCAGACCGGATTCCAGGGAGGTTGATCCGGTCGTGGCGCGCGTACCGCGCGACCGGGTCCTTAAGTGATGGCCAAACGCAACAGACCTTTTCTGCTCGCGTTGCTTCAGCTCCATAACGACATGGAGTATCTCCCGGGTTATTTCGATAACGTGACGCCGCATGTGGACGGGGTCGTGGTGTACGACGACGGGTCCACGGATGGTTCCGCGGAGTTCGTCCGGGCGCAGGCTTCCGTCGTGGCGATGGCTGTTCGGCCGCCGGACGATGCACACCCGTGGGACGAGGCGCACAACCACCGCATGGCGCGGGAGCTCGCCGGGCAGTGCGGCGCCGATTGGGTCATCGCCGTGGATGCGGACGAACGGGTCGAGCGAACCTTCCGTGAACGGGCGGACCGGGAAATCGCACGGGCGCTCGGCGAGGGATGGCGCACGCTGTCGGTCGCCATCCGTGAATTATGGGACAGCCCGAGCACCTATCGCGCGGACGGCATGTGGGGCGACAAACAGCAGGCGCGGCTGTTCCGCCTGTTGCCGGACAACGAATACGATGATCGCCGATACCATCCCCACTGGGCCCCGCTCAACGGAAAGGTCAACGGCTTCTTCAAGCGCGGTGACTTGATCCTCTACCACCTGCGAATGATCCGCGACGAAGACCGGCGCCTCCGGCGCGACAAATGGAATGAGCTGGACCCGCACGGCGAATGGCAATCCGTCGGTTACGATCACATGACGGATGAAACCGGTCTGATCCTGGAACCCCTTGCGGCGGGACGCGAATACGAGCCGCTGGCCGCGACGCCGCCCCTGGCGATCGCCGCCGCGGACCGTCAGAAGAACAGCCGCTGATCTTCCTCGCCGGCGAACTCCCGCGCGAACAGCATCGCGATGGGATCCCGCTGAAGGATTTCAACCCGCTTGTAGATATCCGCCCAGTTATTGGTTTTCAGTTTGATCAGGATGTCCTTGAACGCGCGGATTTCCTCCGTGTCGTACTCGTTGCCGGTCAATCCGCGCAGGTATTCCCGCCAGGCGTAGTCCGCCCAGCCCGGCTCGCCCGTTTCAAAATAGGGCTCGCGGAACGTGGCCAGGATGAAGTTGACGTCGAACAGGTAATAGCAGAGGCGGGTCATGAAGGAATCGTTCGGGGTTGCGAACCGCGCGGTGTGGAAATCTTTGCGCACCAGCCGCCCTTCCACGTTCGCGATGCCGTGCAGAAGCAGATAGACGCCCATGTCCCGAAGCCGCTTCTGCACGTCACCGGCAAAGAAGGGCAGATCCTTCTGCAGATGGCGGTCGTAATCCGGACGACTCCAGCGCCAGTACGGCGCATAAGGGGCATTGAGCACGCAAAACCAGCTCGTGCGCGCTTCCCGCTGAATCATCCCGTAGCCCATGGGGATATAGGTGTCAAAGTCCCGATCGGTCAGCCATTTGGACACGCGGTACTCGTTGAGGGCCTGCTGATATGTCATGCCGCCCAGGTACGCGCGATGAAACGCCTTCGCCGTGTCCGGGCTGTAGTTCCCTTCCCAATCGTAGCGCGGCAGGTCGTAGTTCATCTGATGGTGACGATCAAACTGGACGCCGGCCTCGCGAAAGCCACTGCCCTTCAGCTTCAGTCCGTTATAACGCAACGCACGATCGAGCGGAATAAGGGCCGCGCGCTCTTCGGAGAACAGACGCTCCCCTTTGTACTCCCCCGCCATGTAATCCACAATGCGACGCCGATCCGCGTCACCGAGCCGGCGGTCCAGCGCACAGGCGATGCGCAACGGGCCGCGCTGTTCGTCTATCGTGACCAGATCCGGCACGGCGTTCGGCACCGGCGGGATCTCATCCATGTGTTGGGGCGCCTCCATGAGAAGTCACACCCCTTATAGGAAAATGGATTCTCCCGCAAGAATTATGATGATACGGTTCGGCCTATGGAATGCGCAGGAGAAATGGATAGGAACCCGTCACCCGCCCCCATCGCCGGGCTCGCCGCCGGCCTGGCCCTTTTCATCTGCCTGCTTTCCTTGTGGATGAATGTGCAGATCACATCGGACGCCGCCCGCTACTACGGGCCGCTCGCCCGTGAATTCGGAGAAGGAAACTACCAGCGCGCCTTCTTTCATATGGTCCCGCCCCTCACTCCCCTGCTGGCGGGCCTGCTGGTTAAGGCGGGGATCGATGCCTTCGCGGCGCTAAAGCTGGTTTCCTGCTTCTTCTATCTGGTGGCGATGCGTCCGTTGTAGCTGCTCGCCCGACGGATCGGCTCACCGCGCACGGCGGCCTGGTGCTGTGTGCTCTACGCGATCTTCCCGCTTATCATTCGATATGGAACGGCGGGGTCGCTGGAATCGGCCAAGATATTTCTTCTGCTATTCGTCTTTCAGCAGTCCGCGGCGTACTGGGAGGACGGAAACCGGCGCCGCCTCTTTCTGCTCGGTGCCGGCGCCGCCGCGCTGGCACTGTCGCGCGGTGAGGGAATCTTTTACCTGCCGCTACTGCTGTTCATTGTTCTGCTCGCCGATCTCCGCCGGTCGCCGCATCGGGCCGGCGCGGCGATCCGCGCATTGACCGTGGCCGGCATCTGCCTGCTCCTGAGCGGACCGTGGCTTGCCTATCAAGACCGCACGACAGGCCATCCGGTCTGGTATTCACGCCACGCATGGCTGGTGCAATGGCTTGCGTTCCAGGGCGGCGAGACGGACGAGTTTCCCCGCTTTTCCGGCATCCCGCAGGAGGCAAGACGTGTGATCACGCACCCGGAGCGCGCGGGCATCAGCCCCGCATCGAAGCTGGTTCTGACCGTGAAAAGCTTCTACGAACCCGTTATTGTGCTGGCCCTGCTTGGACTGTCTCTCCGCATGCGCGGGAAATCCGCCTCGGGCGCGGACCTCATCATCGCGGCCGTGCTCCTCTTCCACATAGCGCTATTCTGGTTCGGACCCTCGCATGTCAGCAAGCGGTACATCGCCCCGAGCACGCCGTTCCTGTTCCCGTGGACCATCCCG
>CAYRPR010000114.1:0-6765 GCA_964425945.1 uncultured Verrucomicrobiota bacterium
GAGCAGATCGATCAGGCAGGGCGAACCCTCCGGGTGAGCCGCTGTTTTTGATCGATTGCCAAGCGCTGGTCAACTTGCCATTCTCCGTGTTTGAGCGTGCATGGTAGGGTCGCTGGCGTAGGACGGTCCTCCGGGCCGTTCAGAGGCGGCGCAGGAGCACCGCCCTACGTGCCGGACGGAAGCGGGAGTTTCATGGGTTGGGTACAAATACTTCCATCAGCCTTCATGGGCGCGCCGAGCGGGGGAGAGATCCTGCTGATCCTGTTCGTGATCCTTCTGCTGTTCGGCACCAAGAACCTGCCGAAGATGGCCCGCACGCTGGGCCGTACGCTCGAGGAGTTCCGCCGCGCCGCGCGCGATGTCAGCGACGAGATCATGCGCGCCGATACGGACGCCGCGACGGACGATGAACCCAAATCCCTGCCCGGCCGCGTCCCGCAGCAGCCGGCCGACCAACCGCCGCCGGCGGACCCGGCGCCTGCGCCGTCCGAAAAGGGAAAAGGAGAGCCCCGCGATGGACCGGCTTCCTGACGCCACGCCGGATGACGGGGAAACCAAGCCGTTCATGGAGCACCTCGATGAACTGCGCCGGATGCTCGTCCGATGCGGCATCGCGCTGGTCGTGGGCATGGCTGTGGCCCTGCCGTTCACGCCCCGGATCTTCGCCTTGTTGAGGGCCCCGCTCGATCGCGCGGTCGATCGCCCCGACCTGTTCCTGCAATCCATCGAAATCACCGGTGCGTTCACCGTGACGATGCGCATCGCATTATGGAGCGGGGTGTTATTGAGCGCGCCATTCCTGCTGTACTTCATCGGGAGCTTTGTTTTCCCCGGCCTGAAGCCCGTCGAGAAGCAGGTGATTGTCCGCTCGGCCGGCTTTTCCGTCGCGCTCTTCTTCCTCGGCGTCTGGCTGGGCTACCGCCACACGTTGCCGCTCGGGTTGCAGATGATGTTCGGCATGCACGACTGGCTCGGCATCCAGCCCGTCCCGCAAGTCAGCAGTTACGTCGCCTTCGCGATCCAGATCCTGATTGCATTCGGCCTGGCGTTTCAGATGCCGGTGGTCGTACTGATTCTCGGCCGGCTGGGTGTTCTGACCTCGACGCAATTGCGCCGCCGGCGCGCGTACGTGATCGTGGTTCTGTTGATCGTGGCGATGCTGATCACGCCGCCGGATGTCTTCACGCAGTTGATGATGGCGGTTCCGCTGGTTCTGCTGTACGAGGCGTGCATCTGGATGGTCTGGTTCTCCGAGCGGCGGGCCGCATGAGGTGCATCGCGCGATGAATCAGGACGCCATACCCCGGGATGGAGTGATCCGCAACCAGTTCGGCACATTCGCCGGGGTCTTCACGCCGTCCATACTCGCCATTCTCGGCGTCATCATGTTCATGCGCGCCGGTTTCATCGTCGGCGAGGGCGGTGTCCGCAACGCGTTGTTGATCCTGGTGCTGGCGGAAGTCATCGTCGTGCTGACGGCGATCTCCGTGGCGGCCATCGCGTCCAACACGCGTATCCGGGGGGGCGGCGCGTACTACCTGATTTCCCGCGTGCTGGGGCCCGAATTCGGCGGCGCGATCGGGTTGACGCTCTTCGTCGCGCAGGCGATTTCCGTGCCGTTCTACATCCTCGGGTTCGGCGAGGCCTTCGTGCAAAACGTCCCCTCGTTGCAGCCCTACCTGCGGGAGCTGTGCGTGGGGGTGGCCATCGCGCTCTTCGTCATCAATTACATCGGCGTCAGTTGGGCGTTGAGCGCCCAGTTCGTCATCATGACGATTCTGGGTCTGTCGATCCTGTCGTTCGTGGGCGGTCTGACCCTGCACTTCAGCGTCGATCAACTGGCGGCGAACATGGCGCCGCGCGCGGACTCGCCGTACGGATTCTGGGTGCTCTTCGCGATCTATTTCCCGGCTGTGACCGGCATCATGGCCGGGATCAACATGTCCGGCGATTTGCGCAATCCGGCGCGATCGATCATCCGCGGAACCCTGGCCGCGGTCGGCGTGGGATTCGTGGTATACGCCCTGCAGATCATCCTGTTGGGCGGCGGCGAGCCGCGCGATAACCTGATCCAGCGCCCGTACGGCGTGCTCGTCGCGAATGCGCTGTTCGGCTTCGGTTTCCTGGTTATCGCCGGCATGCTGTCCGCGTCGATCTCCAGCGCGATGAGCTCGTTCATGGCGGCGCCCCGTGTGCTGCAGGCCATCGCGCGCGATCGGCTGTTGCGTCCGTTGAATGCCTTCGCGCGCGGCGCGCGCAAAGGCGATGAACCCCGCCGCGCGACGATCCTGGCGGGCATCCTGACGGTCGCGATCCTGTGGCTGGCGACATCCAATGACAGCGTCCATGCGTTCAACATGATCGCCGCGCTCGTGACCATGTTCTTTCTCTGCACCTACACGATCATCAACCTGGCGGCATTCGTCGAGGCGTTCGGGTCCAACCCGTCGTTCCGCCCGCGCTTTCGCGCGTTCCACTGGAGCACGGCGCTGCTCGGCGCGCTGGCCTGTATAGTCGCCATGGCGATGATCAACCTGCTCGAGGCCGTCGTGGCGACGCTGATCGTGTCCCTGTTGTACAGCCAGGTCAGTCGCGGCGTGTACACCGCGGCGTTCGGCGACGCGCGGCGCGGATTCGTGTACTCGCATATCAGCAAGAACCTGTTGCGCCTGCGCGCCATACGCCCCCATCCGAAAAACTGGCGTCCGACCATCCTCGTCCTGTCGGGCAATCCCGAAAAACGACTGAACCTGATCCTGTTCGGCGTGTGGCTCGAAGCCGGACGCGGCATCGTGACCGTGGCGCAGTTGATCACCGGTCATCTCGCGGAACTGGCCGAACGGCGTCGCCATGCGCTGGAACGCATCGAGCAGTTCATCCAGAGCAATGACCTGAACGTCTTTCATGATGTGATCGTGGCCGAGAATTTCGATGAAGGCGTGCGGGTGCTGTTGCAGGGGCATTCGATCGGGCCGATCAAACCCAATATCGTGCTGATGGGCTGGCCCAGCGATCCCGACCGGGTCCAGCCGTTTGTGCGGCACCTGCGCGATATCCGCATGCTGGGCATGAGCGTGCTGTCGGTCATCGATCACGGTCAGCCGCCGCCCGAGAAGGATAAGCGCATCGATATCTGGTGGCGCGGTCAGGAAAACGGATCCTTGATGGTCATCCTCGCGCATCTGCTGACGCGCAACTGGGAGTGGTCGCGCGCCCGAATCCGGATCATCCGGCTGGTGAACCGTGAGGAGGCGCGCCGGTCGGCGCGGCGGAATCTGGAGGATATGGTCGAAGCCGCCCGGATCGAGGCCGATATCGACGTCATCGTATCCGATCAGGCGTTTCCCTCGGTATTCCGCGCGCATTCGCGCGACGCGTCCGTGGTTCTGCTCGGCTTGCAGCCCCCGGACGAGGATGGTGCTGAAGCCTTTTACCAGAACACCCAGCGGCTGCTCGGTGATATGCCCACGACCATCCTCGTCAGTTCCACCGGCGAGGCCGACCTGCTGGCATGAGGGAAGAAGGGTTGATGGTTAATGGTTAATGAGAGATAATCTTCTGCCATCAACCATTAACCATCAACCATTGCCCGCATGAGCAAGCTCCGCATAGCCAGTTTCGGAATCCGTGGATTGGTCGGGGAGTCGTTGACCCCGCGATCGGTGATCGATTTCGCTTCCGCGTTCGCTACGTATGCCGAAGGCGGCCGGGTGCTGGTCGGGCGCGATACGCGGTATTCCAGCCCGATGTTTCATTCGGCCGTGTTGTCCGGGCTCGTCAGTGCCGGCTGTGAGGTGCTGGATTTCGGCGTGTGTCCGACGCCGATGCTTCAGTACGCCGTCAAGCCCTATCAAGCCGTCGGCGCGGTATCCATCACCGGCGGCCACACGGCGATGGGCTGGAACGCGGTCACGCTGATCGGCGCGGACGGCGCGTTCCTCGAGCCGGTCAGCGGCGAGACCGTGCTGGAACATTTTCACGCCCGCGATTTCCTCAAGCGCGACGCGCGTCACATGGGCGAGGCCTATCCGGTAACCGATTTCGCCGCGCCGTATTTTCACGCGCTGGCCGCCCGGGTCAATACCGATGCCATACGCCGGGCGGGCCTGACGGTGTTGATCGATCCCGTGGGCGGCGCCGGTTGCGCGTATCTCTCGCCGTTCGCGGAGCGATTCGGCCTGAAGGTGGTCCCGGTCAACGCCCAGCCGTCCGGCTATCTGGCGCGGGAACCCGAGCCGCGACCGCGGTCCGCCCTGCAGATGGCTTCCATCATCCGGTACACCGGCGGTCAGGCGGGCTTCGTGTTGAGCAGCGACATGGGACGGCTTTCGCTCGTCACCGAGACGGGCGAACCGGCCAGCGAGGAATATACGTTCGCCATCATCGCGCATCATATCTTGAGCAAACGCAGCGGCACGCTGGTGACCAATTGTTGTACGACGCGGACCGTGGACCGGATTGCGGAGCGGCACCATGCGCCGGTCATCAAGACACGGGTCGGACAGGCCTTCGTCGTCGCCGCCTTGTCGGATGAGCGCGGCCTGATCGGCGGCGAGGGGAGCGGAAGCGCGGCCTGGCCCGCGTTCAGCAACGCCTTTGACGGATTCCTGATGATGGCCCTGGTGTTGGAAGCCATGACCGAGAGCGGGCGTCCGCTATCGGAGATTCTGAACTCGCTTCCGCGCTATCACATGGTCAAGAAGGCCGTCCCGTGCCGTTCCAGTCAGGCCTACCGCGCGCTCGAGGATTTCAAACACCAGGTATCGGGGATCAAGGACGCGCGGATCGATGTGACCGACGGCCTGCGACTGGATTGGCCGGACGGCTGGGTTCATGTGCGCACGTCCTTGACCCAGCAGATGGTGCGCGTGATCTCGGAGGCGGAATCGCGGGATTCCGCGCAGCGGCGCGCCGAAGAAGCCGTGCGAATCATACAGCAGACGCTATGAAAGAGGTTCCAGTGTTCGGTTTTCAGTGTTCAGTCCGGCCTCTGACCGCGGTCAGAGTTTTCAGCCAAGTGAAAGCCGTGCGATCACTCTCCTGCGGCTGGTCCCGGCCCGCTTCGCGGCCGGGACACAACCGCGCTCCGAAGCCCGCAGGAGGAGACTCTTTGGAGCGCGGGTGTGTCCCGCCTCGGGAGCACCCGCAGGCGACGCGGTCCAGTGGCAGGTTTCACAAACAAGGGAAGACGATGGAATTTCCAATCGTTGGAAGTTTTATCACCCCTGTTTTCCAATCATTGGAACTCCTGAAACCTGAGCACCGAACACTGAACACTTCATCATGAAACAAGCCCTGAAAATCAGCGTATCCGGCGTGCGCGGCGTGGTCGGCGATTCGATGACGCCGCAACTGGCCGCGGAGTTCGCCAAGGCGTTCGGCGCCTTCGTCGGGCCGGGCGACGTGCTGGTCGGACGGGATACGCGGCCGAGCGGACGCATGTTGGAATATGCCGTGATCGCGGGTCTGCAGAGCGTCGGATGCCGCCCGGTCCTGGCCGGGGTGGTCCCGACGCCATCCCTGCTCTTCCTGGTGCAGGATCGCGGCGCGCGGGGCGGTATCATGATCACCGCCAGCCACAATCCCGCGGCGTGGAACGCGCTGAAATTCGCCGACCGGCGCGGCATGTTTCTCGACGAGATCCATGCCCAGGAGATGTTCGATATCTATCATCAGCACGATTACCCCTATGTGCACGAACCGGAGATTCGATCGGTCATCGAGATTCATAGCGCCACCGCCGCGCATTTCGACAAGGTGTGCCGGTATGTGGACGCCGGGGCCATCGTCGCGAAGCGGTTCAAGGTCGCGCTGGACTGCTGCAACGGGGTGGGGGCGGTTCACTCCGTTCAGTTCCTTGAACGCCTGGGTTGCGAGGTGATCCCGCTGTTCGACGCGCCGATGGGCGACTTCGAGCGCGATCCGGAACCGTTGCCCGAGCATCTTGGGGCCTTGTGTGAAGCCGTCCGGGAGCACGGCTGCGCGATCGGGTTTGCCCAGGATCCCGATGGCGACCGTCTGGCCGTGGTCAACGAAAAGGGCGAACCGATCGGCGAGGATATCACCGTGGCGTTGGCGATTCAGCAGGTGCTGGAATTTCACGGGCAGGGGCCGGTCGCGATCAACCTGTCGGCCAGCAACAGCGTCGAGCGGGCGGCCACCGATCTCGGCGCGGAGATTGTGCGGACCAAGACCGGTGAGATCAATGTGTCCGAAACGATGTTGCGGGTCGGGGCCGTCGTGGGCGGCGAGCATACGGGGGGCATTATTATCCCCGCCATTCATCCCTGTCGCGACAGTTATGCCGGCATGGCCGTGATTCTTGAACGCCTGGCGAAGACCGGCCGGTCCGTGTCCGAACTGCGAGAAACCATCCCGCACTATGTGTTGATCAAGGACAAGAGACCCTTGGGGAACGAGGTCATTCCGGACGTCCTGCGTCATATCCGGAGGCATTTCGAAGGAGGTGACATGAACTTCCTCGACGGGATATACGTGGATTTCGGGGAGCGTTGGATTCATGTCCGGCGGTCGAATACCGAGCCTGTTCTGCGCATTATTGCCGAAGCGCCGACCCGTCCGGAGGCGGAGGAACTGATTCGCCAACTGCACGGATTGGTCGATACCGCCCTGAAAGCCAAATCCGGTTGACAGGGGCGGTTAGAGCGTGGAATATAAGAGAATCATTCCCTCCGAAGATCATTTCTTGATGGGGCGGTAGCTCAGCTGGGAGAGCGTCGCGTTCGCAATGCGAAGGTCGAGGGT
>CAYRPR010000115.1:0-6735 GCA_964425945.1 uncultured Verrucomicrobiota bacterium
GGAATGGAAGAGACCGTAGTCGAGCGGCGTGGCGGAGAAAATCCACGGGCAATCCTCAATGACGATGTCGGCCATGCGCTCGTACAGGGCCGTGCGTTCGGGCGTATCCTGCATCACCCGCACCTTCTCGTACAGCCGGTCAAATTCGGCGTTGCGATAGTGCGCATGGTTCGGACCGGGCGACCGGTTCGGCCCGTAGAACAACTGAAGAAAGTTTTCCGCGTCCGGATAATCCGCGACCCAGCCGAGCGAGAACATCTGCGCCTGGCCGCGCTGGATCTTGTCCAGGAATGTCGGCCAGTTGTTGTAACTCGGCGTGACGACAATACCAATCTGATCCATGAAATTGATGAAGAGTTCCGTGGATTGCCGGACTTCCGGATTCTCGGCGGAGCCCAGTTCCAGCGCCAGTTGCAGTCGCCGACCGGTCTTGGGATCGCGCCCGTCCGGATACCCCGCTTCGGCCAGCAACGCACGGGCGCGGGCCAGATCAAAGGGATACTTCGCGGGCTGATCCACGTATCCTGCCAGCCCCGGCGGAATAGGCCCGGTCGGCCGCTGTATGCGGTAATTGTAGAATCGTTCCCATTCCGCGGTATTGAAGGCGCTGGTCATGGCCTGGCGCAGTTTCCTGTTCTCTTCGCCGCCTACGACTTCATCCTCCATGTTGAATCCGATGTAGAACAGCGTCAGCGACGGCGAGACTTCCATCCGGATATCCTTTTCCTCGATCTCCGGATTGAGCGTGCGGTCTTCGGTGAGAACGACATCCCAATTGTCGCGGGATATGCCGGACACGTAGAACTGGCCCGTGAGGAACATCAGCCATTGGGTGGACATATCGCTGACGACGTACTGGACGATTCGGTCGATGAACGGGATCGGCTGTCCGGTGTCATCCAGCAGTCCGCGTTCGCGGTCCCTATCCTCGCCGGTGGACGGATAGAATTCCCGGCGCCCCGTTTCCGCCCATTTCGGGTTGCGCTCGAATTCGATCCGGTAGTTTCGATGCCACGATTTGAGCCGGTACGGACCCGTGCCTACCGGCTTGTTGCCGAATTCCTTTCCGTAGAATTCCGCCGCCTCGCGCGGCACGGCAAAAGCATAATGCATGGCGAGGATCCACAACAACTGCGGGTATGGCCGCGTTAAGGTGATCTGGAACGTGTGCGCATCGAGCGCCTGCAGTCCTTCGACATCGGCATCGTAGTCGGTCGGCTCCTCGCCCATCGACGCTTCGCGGAATTCGTCCAAGCCGACAATGCGCTCGTTGAAAGCCCAGTAACCGGTCGATTCGAGTTTCACGTCGGCGACGCGTTTGATCGAATAGACGAAATCGTGGGCGGTGAGCTCGCGGCCTTTGCCGCCGGTTTCCCTGAAGCAGGGATCGTCCTGAAAATGAATGCCGCGCCGGATATTGAACGTGTAAACCAGCCCGTCCTCGGACACGTCCGGCATGGCCTCGGCCAGACACGGGACCACATGGTACGGGCGATCGAGGTAGGCGTATTCGAGCAGGCCTTCATAGATCTTGCCGATGCCCATCGAGGACGCGACGTCGCCGGCTTTGACGGGATCGAGGGATCGGATGCGGGCGGTCTGGCCGTAATAGACCATCTCGCCGTCGTGATGAACGATCAACTGGCCGGGTCCGCATCCGCTGATCAGCAGGATGAGGCACAACCCCCACGCTGTTCGAAGCCGGAATGTGGAGGTCGGCGAATCGGTCATGATCTACCGGTCCGGGAATTACGGGTTTTCGTCGGTCGGTGTCGTGAATGGAACCGACTCGACCGGCTCCGATTCAAACTGCACATCCTCGAAAACCACTCCCGGAGACTCCGGCATCGCCGGTTGCGTCGCGGGCGCGGCGGCGGGCGCCGGCTGTTGCAGCGGCGGCATCTGCTGTTGCTGTTGAGGCGCGGCCATCGGCGCGGGGGCGGTGGCGCGGCGCGACCCCATCAGCGTGCTCTCATGACTCCGCGCGTTCACGATTGCCAGGATCATGGTGTTCACCATGAACGCGATGGACAGCACAATGGTGGCGCGGGTCAACACATTGCCCGCGCGCGCGCCGAACATCTGCTCGCCCATGCCGCCGCCGAACGCGAGCCCGAGTCCGCCCTTGGCTTTCTGCATCAGGATGATCGTGATCAGCAATACACTGCAGATCGCTTCGATTGAAAACAAAATGGCCTTAATAATCATAGGTCATGCACCGCTTCTTTTCCGGGTTCCACTTAAATCGCCGCCCGCACAATATCCACGAACGAGCGGGCTTCGAGACTGGCGCCGCCGATCAATCCCCCGTCGATGTCCGGCTGGCCGAACAGCTCGCGGGCGTTGGAGGCTTTTACGCTCCCACCATACTGTATCCGGAGGGATTGCGCCAGATCTTCGTTGGCGATTTCCGCCAGCACGCCGCGGATGTACGCGTGCACGGCCTGCGCCTGCTCCGGCGAAGCGGTGCGGCCCGTGCCGATCGCCCAGACCGGCTCGTAGGCAATGATTACGTCCACCAGGTCGCGGGCGGATAGCCCGGCCAGACTGCCGCGCAGTTGGCCGCCCACCACCGCTTCGGTCCGGTTGGCCTCGCGCTCCTCCAGCGTCTCGCCGACGCAGACGATCGGGCGCAGGTTGATGCCCAGCGCGGCCTTGACCTTGCGGTTTACGATATCGTCGGTCTCGCCGAACAGGGCGCGGCGCTCGCTGTGCCCGAGGATCACATAATGACAGAACAGCTCGCGCAACATGCCCGGCGCGATCTCGCCCGTGAAGGCGCCGGATTTTTCCCAATGCATGTTCTGGGCGCCGAGATCGATATGCGTGCCGGCAATCACGTCGCCGACCGACTTGAGCGCGGTAAAGGGGGGGCACAGCACCACGTCCACCTGCGAGACGTCGGCGAGATCCTGCTTGATGTCCTTGACGAGATCGACGGCCTCTTCGACCGTCTTGTTCATTTTCCAGTTGCCGGCCACAATCGGTTTACGCATGCGAAGTCCAATGGTTGATGGTTAATGGTTAATGGTCGATGGTTGATGGTTCCGGTCCTTTATTAACCATCAACCATTCCTCTCTACTTGTCCGTCAAGGCCGTCACGCCCGGTAGTTCCTTGCCTTCCAGGAACTCGAGGCTTGCGCCGCCGCCGGTGCTGATATGGGTCATCCGATCGGCGAGACCGGACCGGTTGACCGCGCTGACGCTGTCGCCGCCGCCGATGATGCTTACGCAATCGGTTTCCGCAACGGCCTTCGCGATCTCCAGCGTCCCGCGCGCGAACGGCTCCATCTCGAAACAGCCCATCGGCCCGTTCCATACCACGGTCTTCGCCTTCGCGATCTCCGCGGCAAACACCTTGATCGTTTCGGGCCCGATATCAAGCGCCATCCAGCCGTCGGGAATTCCGTCGCGGCCCACGACCTTCGTGTTGGCCTTCGCGTCAAACGCGTCGGCAATCACGTGATCCACGGGCAACAACAGATTCACGCCGGCCGTATCGGCCTTCTCGAGAATTCGGTCGGCCAATTCGACGCGGTCTTCCTCGGCCAGCGACCGGCCGATCGGCAGGCCCTGGGCCTTGTAGAACGTGTAGGCCATGCCGCCGCCGATCAATAATGACTCCACCTTATCGAGCAGGTTCGTAATCACGTCGATCTTGCCGCTGATCTTCGCGCCGCCGAGAATCGCGACAAACGGGCGTTCCGGATTGGCCAACGCCTTGCCGAGATACTCGATTTCCTTTTCGAGCAGGAAGCCCGCGGCGTTTTTCTTGAAGAACTGCGTGATCACGGCTACGGAGGCGTGGGCGCGGTGCGCCGTACCGAACGCGTCGTTGACGTAAAGATCGCCGAGTTCGGCGAGCGCCTTGGCGAAATCCTTCTGGCGCTTTTTCATGTCCGCCTTGGCGGCCTTCTTCTCGTCGTCCGTGGCGTCCTCGGCGACCTTCGCCTTGCCTTCCTCTTCGGCATAGAAACGCAGGTTCTCGAGCAGGATGATCTCACCGGGCTGAAGGGTTTCCGCTCGGGCCTTGGCCTCGGCGCCGGCGCAGTCGTCGATGAATTCCACCGGCTTGCCGAGCACCTTCTCGAGGTGTTTCGCCACGGGCGCCAGACTGAATTGCGGGTCGGGCTTGCCTTTCGGCCGGCCGAGATGGCTCATCAGCACCAGCGACGCCCCCTGATCCAGCGCATGGCGGATCGTCGGCAGCGCGGCCTGGATGCGCGTATCGTCGGCCACTTGACCGCTCTCGATGGGGACATTGAAGTCCACGCGTATCAGCACGCGCTTCCCCTTCAGGTCCAGATCCCGGATCGTCAGCTTGTTCATTTTCGCTATCTCCAGTCCATCTCCGCGCGACTTCACCTACCCCGCCCCGCAGTTGCTGGGCACCCCACCAAGGAGGGGATACGCGTTATTCTCCCCTTCCGGGAGGGGCAGGGGTGGGTCGCTTCGTACAGCGTCCCGCTATTTCCCGGAAACAGTCGCAACGTGCTTGACCAGTTCCAGCAGCTTGCAGGAATAGGCCCACTCGTTGTCGTACCAGGCCACCAGCTTGACGAACCGGTCATTCAGCGCGATGCCGGCGTCCGCGTCGAACACGCAGGTATGCGTCTCGCCGATAAAATCGGACGACACCACCAGATCCTCGGTGTAACGGATGATGCCCTTGAACGCGCCCTGCGAAGCCTTTTTGAACGCCGCCTTGATTTCCTCGTACGTGGCGGGCTTGGCCAGACGGCAGGTCAGATCGACGACCGAT
Organism: uncultured Verrucomicrobiota bacterium; assembly: GCA_964425945.1. Classification (GTDB taxonomy): domain Bacteria; phylum Verrucomicrobiota; class Kiritimatiellia; order SLAD01; family SLAD01; genus CAYRPR01. The sequence continues at coordinate 4,764 of CAYRPR010000115.1, forward strand.
ACGTTGAGCACCGGTACACGGAACGCCATGCCCGTCAGTTTCCCGTTGAGATCCGGGATCACCTTGCCGACCGCTTTCGCGGCGCCGGTGCTCGACGGGATGATGTTGTGCGCCGCCGCGCGGCCGCCGCGCCAGTCCTTCTTCGAGGGACCGTCCACGGTTTTCTGGGTCGCGGTGATCGCGTGCACGGTGGTCATCAACCCTTCCTCGATGCCCCAGTTGTCGTGAACCACCTTGGCCATGGGCGCCAGGCAGTTCGTCGTGCAGGACGCATTGGAAATGACGTTCATGTCCTTCTTATATGTCGCATGGTTTACGCCCATGACGAACATCGGCGCATCGGCGGACGGTGCGGAGATGATGACCTTGCGCGCCCCGGCCTGCAGATGGGCCGACGCCTTCTCGGTCGTCGTGAACACGCCGGTGGATTCCACCACGTAGTCCGCGCCGCATTCCTTCCACGGAATGGACGAGGGCTCCTTCTCGCCATACACACGGATCGCCTTCCCGTTTACGACCAGTTTGCCGTCCTTGGCCTCGACGGTGCCCTGCAGCGGACCATGAACCGAGTCGTACGTGGTCATATAGACCATGTAATCCAGATCGATGAAGGGATCGTTAATGCCGACCACTTCGATATCGGGATTATCCAGGGCGGCCCGGAACACCAGACGCCCGATTCGACCAAAACCGTTGATTCCAACTTTAACCGACATGTGCACCTTCTCCTTACTGTAGATTTTCAGGGTACAATCGCCTGCGACGGCAGGCCGTTCGACGTAATTGGGCCGGTACCTTATATAAGAACCGTATGGTGGTCAATGGTTCATTGAATCAGGTCAAATCCCCTGCGTAAGTTAGGGGTTTCCCCCGAGAAATCCCGTATTTGAGCCCAAGGCCAACGCGCCATCCGGTAGCTCCAAATACCTCAAAGTTGCGCATCAATAATGCTTGACATAATATGAAAAGTATTTTATTTTGTATGCAGGATCAGGAATGGGCGACCGCATCTCTGCACAGCGGAGTAAAGTGAATGTTCAAAGTCGATCCCGTAACGCAGCAAGAGATTGACAGCTGGACGATTGCCGAGTCCGGGCTCCCAACGCGCGTGGTGAACGGCACGGAGGAGGCGGGGATCCGTCTCGTCGGGGAATTGCGTGACAAAACCGATGCCGAGTTGCTCGCCTTGCGCACGATCGGGCGCGTTTCCCTTACGGACATTCGCAAGTTCTTCGATCTGGGTGATCGGATCCAGCGAGGACGCCAGTTTTTCCTGACCATCCAGGAGGTTTTCGATCTCTTCCTCGACAAGGAGGAAATGACCGTGCTGGCGGCGCGCTACGGCTTGAACCGGCCGGACATGGCGATGTCGCGGAACTACCTGAAACTGCAGGAAATCGGAAACGAAATGCAGCGCACCCGCGAACGGGTTCGGCAAGTCGAAGCCATTGCGGGACAGAAGCTTCGCAGTCGACTCGCCGCCACCTGCTTCCAGCCCTTCTACCTCTATATTCGCGCCTTCATGCAGCAGCGGGGCGGCGCGGTATCGCAGGAGGAAATCGGCGATCTGAACGGTCAGTCCTGGCTGAGCAACTACAACCCCTGCTGTATCGCCCTGCTCCTGCACGATCTGAATCCGGATAAGCTGACGGAGCGCCATGGATTCTTCAGCACCTTGCCGGACAAGGCGCTGGGCGCCATGGAGGAGCGACTGATGGATGCGTTGAAACAGCGGGGCCGGATCGTGCCGCTGGACGAAATCCTGCAGTCGATACCCTCCGCTCCGGAGATCCCTTCCCGCGCGGCACTGATGCAAGTGGCTGCCACCCTGCTGGATCATTGTTCCCCGGTCGGCGCCACCCGGGACGGCCGATACTTTCTCTTCGAAACCGGCGTCGAGTCGTATGTGCTGGAAGTCCTGCGCAAGCTGGCCCGACCCGCTCATTACCGACAAATCGCCTCGGCCTTCAAC
>CAYRPR010000116.1:0-6721 GCA_964425945.1 uncultured Verrucomicrobiota bacterium
CGGTGATGACGCAAAAACCCGCGCCGATGACAGTCAGAATGAGGGCGACCCGGGCGGCGGATTGGGCGTTCGGATCGGCTTCCTGGATGTGAAATCCCCAGGCGATCAACCCGCCAAAGAAGGCTATGAAGAGCGCCGTCCACCAAAGGCCGTATGGGTGTCTCACATACATAATGCTAGCGTTGTGACAAATCGGTTCGGTGAATTTTCGTCAGGTCAACCGGTTGACAAACGTCTTTGCGGATCCAGCCGGTTTGTCCGTCCACGTCGATCCGGTACCAGATATCCGAGTCGCCCGTGACGCGAGCGATCGAACCCTCGGGCACGGCATAGTGCGCGGTAGAACCTTCAAGCGGACCGAACAGCGCCTCCTGATCCGGCTCGAGGATGACGACCTCCGGCTGGTGCTCCAGCGAGGCCCAATACCAGATGCCGGATGCGGATAGAACGATCAGGGCAAGCCCCATGGCGAGCGACCGCAGTATACGGGTGCTCCAGTTGTAGGTCAGGGTTGCGTATGCGACGATGCCCGCGATCAGCCAGTACAGCCCCACAGCCAGGGCTGTCCATTCGTTGCGCGATAGCGTGAACCAGATGCGTTCCAATCGCGTGGGGGCGCTGTAGATGGCGCCGGCGCGTTGCATGACGTAGTACAGGTTGTACCGCGTATCCTCGTCGCGCGGTTTCAGATACTGCGCGCGGCGGTAGCTGAGCGCCGCTGCTCCGACGTCGCCGCTCCGGTACAGCGCGTTGCCGAGATTATAGAACAACTCATGCGCATAGTAACCCTGCGACAGGATGTGTTCGTACAGCGTGATGGCCTCTTGCACGCGTCCTTCATCGTAGGCCTGTTGCGCGCGGACAAACTGATTCTGCAACGCGGCCGTAGGTTCGGCCGAATGCACGGTTAGCGGCGCCACCAGCACAATCAATGCCGCCAGCAGCGCCCGTCGCAATCGTTGTGATGTGTCAATTCCGCGCATGTTTCTCACAGGCCCGCAGGATCCGGTTCAGTCTATCCAGTTGTTCGCGATGCGCGTTCAACTCCTCGTCGGATATCGGAACGTCGTCTCGCGTGGACAATCCGAATCGTTCCTCCTCGCACAACGCAAATAATCCGCGCAACTCATCCAGCCGTTCCGCGGCCATGTCCTGACGCTCGATCAGGGCCAGTACCTGGTCCGGCGTGACTTCGCCCGGCGCAAGATTCAGCCGGTCGCCGAAGTACGAGGTCAGGGCGGTCCAGATCGCGCCAAAAAATTCGCCGCGATGACGCTTGCGCAGGGCGTGCTCGGCGGCGCGCAGGCCGGCGCGCGCGCTCCGCGGCGCGCGTTGCCGCCGCGCCTTCGCGATGTTGCGGTCCAGTTCCTTGCGGCGCATGGCGTAGAGGAGGAGGGCGAGCAGTACCAGCGGGGGCACGCCCTGCGCCCCCAGGAATGCGGGACGCAGATACCACGGGCGTCCCTGAGCCGGTTGCCAGCGGGGGGGCAGGGGTTTCAGATACAGGATATCGGTCCCGATCACCTGTGCCCGGGGATCACCCGGCGCGGTATCGGCGGCGACGACGCGCGCGGGCGCGCTGTCCGCCGCCTGCACGGTCAGCGGCGTCGGCCCGCGGCGGATGATCTCATACCGCTCCGTTTCCGGATTGAAATAGGAAAACAGGACCTCCGGGACCTCCTGAATCTCCTCGCTGCGCGGTATGATGATCTGCTCGAACACCTTGCGCCCGGCCAACTGCTGTCCGTCGATCTCCTTGTTGATCATCCGGACCGGATAGGTCCGGAAATCCTGGCCCAGCTCGATCTGCGGGGCGGGCGCCACGTCGATGTTGCCCCGGCCGCTGACGGCCATCTGGATGGTTACCGGGTCGCCGACGGATGTCTGTGTCGGCGAGACGCTGACGTCCATGGCGAACTGGCCCACGGCGCCGGAGAAGTCCGCCGGCCGGTCCGCGTCGGGAAGCGGCTTCACGCGGACGGTGAGCCGCTCGGGTTTGATTTCAATCGGATGCATCTCCGTCTGGCTGAATATCCCCCCGAAGAACTGGTCGTCGAACAGACTGCCGCGACGACGATCATTGCGGGGCACCAGCAGGTTCACGCGAAGCGTCGGCTCAAACGTCAGCGCGCCCGCATTGAGGCCGCGCACCTTGGTCCTGAAACGCCGGACGTCGTACACGTCGTTCCGGACGACCTCGCGCGTGGTGCGCTGTTCCTGGAAGCCCTGCAGAACCAGTCCCGTGTCCGGCATGTTCATCAGCGATACGTCGCGCGCCAGGTTCAGTCCGCGCGAGTAGATGGAAATGGTCAGATCAAACACTTCCTGAACGTACACGGACGGGCGTTCGACCGTCACGGTGGCGAACAGCAGGTCGCTCAATTCCTGCCGGGTTTCCTGTTCGGGCGCGGCCCCGGGCGAAACCACCTTGAGCGGCCGGGCGGGCAGTTCCACGGATTGCCCCTGCACGGTGTAGGTAAGCGGGCCGACGATATACTCGCCGGGTTGAAGCGGGATGATGCGATACCGGTAGGTCACCGCGCGTTCCTGCTGGGACGATCCGCCGGGCCCCATGCTCATGGAATAACTGTGCTCGACGGCCGGACCGCTGAAGCGCAGTCCGGGTATATTCGGCAATTCCGGCGCCGGCGGATTGTCGATGCCGCGAACCGTCACGGTCATCTCGGCGGCTTCCCCGATGCGCAGGGCGTCGGGTTGCACGTCAAATTGCACCGTCGCGGCGAGCGAAGTCCACACGACAGCCAACGCCATCCAAACTGACATCCACCACTTCATGTTCCCACTATACCCGGCTCCGCTCATAAAGTCATATGCGATCCGCTTACCAATCCTTCAATACCGGCTGAGGAGGACCCCGACGTTGCAGATTGCGCTCACGGGCAATCTGTTCCTCATCCCGAAGGGCATCCAACAGCATCCGGATTTCCTCCTCCGTCATGTCGGACGTGTCCATCGGTTCCGGTTGCGGCTGTTCCCCGGGATCGTCGGGAGGAGCGGCATCGGGCGGCGGGGTATCACCCTCCGGCGGCTGATCCGGTGGTGGTTGCCGATCTTCCTCCTGCTCGTCCTCGTCCTCCGATTCGCCCGGTTCCTGTTGGGGCGATGACGGGGGCGGTTCCATCTCCTCGAGGTGCCGGCGGTAACGATACGCCAGCTCATAGTTCGCCTTGGCCTCCTCATCCTCCGGCGACAGGGCGAGCGCGTTTTCGTAACTGGTCAGCGCCTGCTCCACCGCCTGCTTCGCGGTCGGAAGATCCTGCTCCTGCACCCGCGCATCGGCCATGGCCATCAGCGCGTTGCCGCGATTGAAGTGCGCGGCCTGTTGCAGGTCGATGTCCGTCGAACGCAGTGCCTCCTGATACAGCGACGAGGCCTCTTCGTGGCGGCCCATGCGAAACAGGGCGTTGGCCCGGTTGTACACGGCGATCGCGGGATCGAGCCGCGCATCCGGCGCCTGCGCCGCCGCGCCCTGGAACGCCTCCACCGCCTCCTGATACCGTTCCGTCTCGTACGCGCGCAAGCCCTGTTTCATGTTGTCGTGCGGGGAGGCGAGAGCGATGCCGGGAATCACCAGGACAGAAAATCGAAGCACGAAATTCGAAATTCGAAACAAATTCGAAATGCTGAAATTCAAAACAGGAAAACGGAACGCGTTCATCGTTTTCCTCCTTTCGAATTTTCCCCGTTTGTTTCGGATTTCGAATTTCGTATTTCGGATTTTCTGTCCCGCATTACCGCTTCCACCATCAGCAACATGAAGGCGGCCCCCAGAAACCAGGCGAAGCGGTCCTCGTGCATCTGCACGGAGCGCGATTCCATTTCCTCGCGCTTCAACCGGGCGATGCCCTGGTCATAGATGCGATCCATGCCCAGATCGCCGGGCGCCGCCCGCACGTACATCCCGCCCGTGCGCAGGGCCAGTCGCTCCAGCACGTCCTCCTGCAGGGAGGTCTTGATCACGTTGCCTTCGGTATCCCGCATGAACTGCAGGCGGCCCTGCTCGTCCCGGATCGGGATCAGGTCGCCTTCCGGCGATCCGATGCCGATCGCATACACGCGGATCCCGCGCCGGTTCAGCTCATCGATCAGGGCGAGCGGGCGTCCTTCATGGTCTTCGCCGTCCGTGATGAGGATGATGGCCCGATCGCTCTCAATGTCCTGTTCAAAGGAGTCCAACGCCTTGCGGAGCGCCTGCGCGATGGCGGTGCCACCCCGGGGAATGACGCCGGGATACACATCGTCCAGCGTCATCAGGAAGGCCCCGTAATCGATGGTCAAGGGGCATTGCAGGAAGGCGCCGCCCGAGAACGCGATGAGCCCGATCCGCTCGCCGCTCAGCCGGTGAACGAGATCCTGGATGCCCAGTTGGGCCCGTTCGAGCCGGCTGGGCGCGATATCCTGGGCCCGCATGCTGTTCGATGTATCCAGTACGATCAGGATATCCAGGCCCTGATGCTTCACGTCGATCCAGTTCGCGCCCCATTGCGGCCGCGCGAGCGCCGCGACGGACAGGGCCATCGCCGCCAGCCAGATGATCGACCGGACGCGCGCGCGCGCGGCCCGATAACGCCATCCCGCGGCGGCCAGGGCGCCGGGATGGACCAGGCGATGCAGCGCCAGCTCGCGGCGGCGGATCATGGAGAACAGGAACAGGGCCATGACCGGTACGGCCCATAATCCGTGCAGGAACTCTGGCGCGCCCCATTGCATCACGGTAGCCTCCCCAGGCGCGTCATGGCCAACAGGCGCTCCAGTCCGAGCAGGCTGATCGCCAGCAGCAGAAAGGGCGTGAAGCGTTCCTCAAACCGGGTGAAGTGCTCCATCTCAATCTCGGTCTTCTCGAGACGATCGATCTCCTCGTAAATGCCCGCCAGCGCATCGTAGTTATCGGCGTGAAAATACTGCGCGCCCGTTGATTCGGCGATCCGCCGCAATTGCGCTTCGTCCAGATCGGCCGGTTGCCGGATATACTGCGTACGGCCGAACGGATCCGTGACGGGAACGGGCGCGAACCCCTTCGTGCCCGCGCCGATCGTGTACACCTTCACGTCCAGCCGCCGCGCGAAGTCCGCGGCGTTCTCCGGCGTGATCGAGCCCGCGTTGTTTACGCCGTCCGTCAGCAGGACGACCACTTTGCTCATCGCCTCGCTGTCTCGGACGCGGTTGAGCGCCGACGCGATGGCGGAGCCGATGGCCGTACCGTCCTCCACCATGCCGATCCGGACGCGGTCCACCTGCTGGATCAGCCACGCATGATCGAACGTCAGCGGCGAAACCGTGTACGGCGCGCCCGCGAAAGCGATCAGGCTGATGCGGTCCGACGTGCGCTTGGGGATGAAGGAGCGCACCACCTCCTTGACGGCGTCCAGGCGGTTCATGCGCTGGTCCCCGATCGAGAAATCCTCCGCGATCATCGAGGTGGATACGTCGATCAACAGCACGATATCGACCGCCTCCGCATGGACCCGGCTCTCGTGCAGGCCCGCCTGCGGGCGGGCGAGGGCGATGATCAGGCTGATCAGGCCCGCGCCGTACAGGACGGGCAGGGCGTATTGCGCGTAGATCGTCCAACTCACCGGCAGGCGGGCCAATACCTGGCCGTCGCTGAACCGGAGCGCGGCGCGGCGCCGCACCGCGTAACGCAGATAGATCAACAGCGGAACCAGCAGCAGCAACAGCAGGACCCATGGGTAGCGGAGCATCATGACGCGGCCGGCTCCTTTCGGGCCGTCTCCATCACCAGGCGTTCGGCCGCCGTGAAGGCCTGCCGCATGTCCGGCTGTCCCGGCCGGTACCGGGCGAATTTCACGAGATCGGACTGTTCCAGGAATCGGCTGACCAGTTCCTGGTGTTCGGAAGACAGCAACTGCGAGGTGGCCGCTTCGCGGATGAATTCCTCGGTCGTAAGTTCCGGCGCGCGCAGGTGAAAGCGGTCCTCCAGATAGCGACGCGCAATGGACGACAGCTCGACATAGAACGGCTCGATGTTCTCCTCCTCGATCCACTTGCGGTTCAGAAGCCGTTGCAGGGCTTCCAGCGCCATACGTTCGGGCGGGATCGCGGGTTTGCGCGGCGCCACGGGCTGGGGCTGGCGAAGATAACGCGCCGCCAACAGCGCGGCGATCAGCGCCAGTACGGGAATAACGATGACCGCCCAGAGCCAGCGCGGGATACGATCCGGCCAGGCGCGCACCGGCTTGATGTCGCGCAAACCCTCGTCCCCGTCCGCCAGGACGGAAACGACCAGCAGGCGCGCCTCCGGAAAGGGATATTCCGCGATCACGCCCGACGCGTCCGCGAACCGGACCGTGCCCGTTGATACGGTGTGTTCGCCGACCTCGAAGGAGGTGATGCGAAATGCGAAGATGCTCTTGACGTGCTCGCCGACGCCGGACTCCGTCAGGGTCTCGCGACTGCGCAGGACAATGGCCTTGTCCCGGCCGGGATCCGGCACCTGCGCCACGGTCCCCGGCGGATGATAGGCGGTAACGGTCAGCAGCACCGGATCCCCGACCCGGATTTCATCAGCGCTTAACACGGCGCGTACGGCATAATCCTCGCCGGGCGGAACCGGGGTTTCCTCCGCCTTTTGACAGGCGCTCAGGATCAGCAGGGCAAGAACCCGTGTGTAAATCCGAAATCCGAAATTCGAAATGCGAAACAAATATGAATTCCCGTAATTCAAAACGGGAAAACAAAG
>CAYRPR010000117.1:0-602 GCA_964425945.1 uncultured Verrucomicrobiota bacterium
GTCGTGCTCGGCTGTTGTTGCGCCGGACGGCACGGCGGCGCGGCCGAACGCGCCCGATTCGAGATGGACATCCACCTCGACGGTGGGATTGCCCCGCGAATCGATGATTTCACGGCCTAAAATCTGTACGATTTCCGACATGAGATATACTCCTTCCGCATGAAGAATTTGATTGGGAATTAACCGCGGGGAAGATAAGCTATGAAACGGAAATCATGCAAGTGTGAACCGTTTCAAAGCGGGAAAATCGGAGGATCACGCATTGGCGAAGGCGATCGGCGTTCTGGGCGGCACCTTTAATCCGGTACACAACGGGCATCTGATCCTGGCTCGCGACCTGCTTGAAGCCTTCCGGTTGGACGAAGTCCTGTTTATTCCCTGCGCCCAGCCTCCGCACAAACCGGACAACGACCTCGCGAGCGCCGAGGATCGTCTGCGAATGCTCGAACGGGCGCTGGAGGGGGAGCCGCGTTTCCGCGTGTCGTGCATCGAGCTGGACCGGGGCGGGGTTTCCTACACGATCGACACCATCACGCAGTTGCGACGGGATCATCCCGGTGCGACGTTCTTCTTCCTGATCGGATCCGATACGCTTCCGGAGT
>CAYRPR010000117.1:612-6709 GCA_964425945.1 uncultured Verrucomicrobiota bacterium
CGACGAGCTACTGACGCTTTGCCGTTTCGCCACGCAATTGCGGCCGGGCATGGAGAACCCGGAGCAGCTCAAGCAGCGCATCGCCCTGCCGGATCCCTGGCCGGATCGGTTGATGAAGGATGTCTTCAGAGGACACTTGATCGATGTCTCGTCTTCGGATATTCGTAGGCGGGTAAGGGAGGGGCGTCCTATCCGCGATCTTGTGCCGGATGGTGTGGCGGACTATATTGAATCGCATCGGTTGTATCAGGGGAAGGAGCGGGAGTCATAGAAGCCAAGCAGATGTTGCAGAAAATGCGGGATGCCCTTGAATCAAAGAAGGGCGCGGACGTGGAGGTCCTGGACGTTCGGAAGGTGTCCAGCATTACGGACTATTACGTCATTGTCACCGGCAACAGCGCTCCGCATATCAAGGCGCTGGCCGACGAAGTGGAAGCCGCATTGAAGAAAACCAAGGTTCGGTGTTACCGGAGATCCGGCGCACCGGACAGCGGTTGGATGGTCCTCGACTACCTCGATGCGGTCATCCACATTTTTTCGCCGGGGGCGCGTGACTACTACGGCTTATCCTCCCTCTGGAACGACGCGCCGCGCGTGGAATAGCCGGATCTATTCCGCCTCCTCGATCAGGTTTTTGATCCGCTCGTCGATGAGACGTTCCTGTTCCTGCTGCTGTTGATTCAGCAATTCACGGACTTCCATCAGTCGTTGCTCGATCTCATCGAGCTGCCGGCGGCGTTCGGCGGTTCGTTGCTGTCGTTCCGCTTCCAGTTGCCGGCGCAGATCGTGCTGCAATTCCCGTCGCCGCATCTCGTCCGTCTCGGACCGGAGCCGGTCGACCGTGCCGGATACATCGGGCGACATGAACGGGCGCCGGAGCGGTCGATCCATCGCGCGCGGACCGGCGTGCGGGCCCCGCGGCGACACGTCTACGATTTCGCGCAGCGTCGCGATGATGTGCGTCTGTTCCTCCGGTGCCTCGCTTAAGATGAACGCGTACAGGCGGGGATGTCGTTCACGCAGTATCCGATGAAGTCGTTCCTCAAACAGCTTCTGCTGCATGACATCGCGGAAGGCCCAGGGATCGGCCTCGTGCAGATCGCGCAAGCGCTGTGCTTCTTCGGGGTCCTGCAATTCAATCAGGTTGATCCATTGTTCGACCGGCGGGCCGTGCGGGTCGATGGCGCCGGGGCCGCGCCGGCCCGGGCGCGGGAACGGTCGGTCGGGCGGAGGGGCTTCGCCATTGCGCACGCCGTAGCCGCGCTCGAATCGTTCCGGCCGGTCCGGCGGTTGAGCGTCGACCGGCAGAGCGATCAGGATCAGAAGAGCACCGAGGGCGCGTATATTCCGCCCGGCGAGGGCGCCGGGCCTACACGCCCGTGAGGGGATCAAGAGGTTGGGATCGGTCATATGCTTCATTTATGAGCCCTCCATGGAAAGTAGTTCATAGGCCATGTTGTTGAGTTCGTCATCCAGGTTGTATGTCCCGTTTGGGTCCGATGTGGACGTGACGTCATCCAACGTGGCGTCAAGCAGGGCATACAGTTCGGCGATCTGAGCGTCGATCGGATCGTGCCACTCGATCGTGAGATCCGGGTCCGCGACCACGGGCGCCGGCTGCTGAACGGCGGCCATATCGCGGCCCGGGCGGTCGGGCGAGGCCCACCAGAACCAGACACCGATCAGCAGGACGGACAGAGATCCGTAAATCAGCGCGGGCTTCCAGGTGAGGACAAAATCAGCGGCGGGGCGTCGGCGACGCTCCCGGCTTTCGCGCTGGATCTCGGCGCGACCCGCCGCCTTGATCTGCTCCCAGGTGAAGTCGGGCAGGGGTTCGTCCCGGGCGGTCATCTTTATCCGCTCGATCAGGTCGATGTGGGTGTCACGCCACGCGCGGGCGTCCGGGTTCCGCTCCACTTGCCGCGCCAGCCACGCGCGCCGTCGCGGGCTCAGTTCGCCGGATTGTTCCAGCAGAATATATCGTTTGATTCTGTCTTGTGTGCTCATGGTCGTCCCAGTGCCCGGTAGTCGTTCGTCAGTTCCTTTCTCAGTTTCTCCAGCGCGTACTGCATGCGTGCCAGGGCCGTATTGATGGACGTGCCCTGAATGCGCGCGATCTCCTTGAACGGCAGATCGCCCTCGGTTCGCATCAGAAACACTTCCTTCTGTTCCGGCGGCAAGCCGTCAATGGCGCGCCGGATCCGGAGCCCGGTATCGTGATCCGCGGATTGCCCCGCGGGATCCGCGTCGCCCGACGGCAATCGCTCCTCCAGCGACGTATGATCATCGTCGGCCTCTTGGAGGCTCACGTCCGGCTTCCGTTTGCGAACGCGATCGATTACCAGATTGCGCGCGATCCGGAACAGCCAGCTGAGGAAATGTCCGTCCCGATACCCGGACAGGTTCCTGATGGCGCGGATCCACACCTCCTGAAAAATCTCCTCCGCGTCATCACGCCCCTCCGTCATCTTGAGAATGAACCCGAACAGCGGCCGGCGATATTGCCGGACGAGCTCGCCGAGCGCCTCGACATCCCCCTCCCGGTACCGGGCCAGATTGCGTTCGACGGTCTCCATAGGTCAGGCTTCATATCCCGCACCGCTCTTAACCCATATAACGGGCGCGGGCCGCGTTTATTGTGACGAATGTCGGTCCCATCATGGCATAGTGCGCCCCGAAAGAAAACCCTTTGAATAGCCGCACTTTCTGCTGGCCATACGGCGGCGCGGTTATTATCTTCCAGTGCGATTTCGAAACCGTTCCCCCATTCGCCGCAGGAGTATCATGTACCGGGAAGACCAGCTGAAACAGGTGGACTGGCAGACCTTCCACGATATGCCGCCGGACCGGAAGGCGACCTATTTCCTCCGGAACGGCCATCCGCATCACGCGCTGATTGCCCAGCAATTCGATCGTCCGATGCTGGAGCGCCTGTGCGATCTGGCTACCAAGACCCGCCGGATCGCCAAGACGCGGGGCGGTACCCACTTTCTGCAGAGCCTGCTGTCGGAGAAACGGGCGATGCTGTACTTCGCCCAACCGTCCACGCGCACGTTCCTCTCGTTCTATGCCGCCTGTCAGATTCTGGGCATTCAGGCGGCCGAAGTGCGGGATGCGGCAACGTCGAGCGAGATCAAGGGCGAGTCTCAGGAGGATTCCGTCCGCACATTCAGCTCGTACTTCGATTTGCTGGTGATGCGTCATCCGGTGGGCGGGTTTGCCGAGCGGATCGCCTGGCTGTTGTCGAACACCGAGCGTCCCGTTCCGGTGATCAATGCCGGGTCCGGCAAGGATCAGCATCCGACCCAGGCCCTGCTGGATATCTATACCCTGCAACGCAGTTTCGAGAACCGCGGCGGCATCGACGGCAAGAACATCGCCTTTGTGGGCGACCTCGCGCGCGGACGGACGGTGCGCTCGCTGGCCTGCCTCCTGACCCATTACAAAGGCGTCAAACAGTACTTCGTTGCGCCCGAATCCCTCCAGATCGGGGAGGACATCCTGGCTATTCTCGACGCGAACGGCGTGCCGTACGAAGTCTGCGATGATTTCGAACGCATCATTCCCGACGTGGACGCCATTTACATGACCCGTATCCAGGACGAATGGGATACCGCGCACGAAAGCCGTTTGATTGATACCAGCCGGTTCCATTTCACGACGGATCAACTTCCCCTGCTCAAGCCCGGCGCGGTGATCCTGCACCCGCTTCCGCGGCGTCACGAGATCGCGCCCGAGGTGGATGGCGATCCGCGCGCCGTGTACTGGCGGCAGGTCCGAAACGGCATGTGGATCCGTACCGCGCTGATCCTGACGATTTTCGAGCGTGATAACGAAGTTGACCGGTATTACGCGGACTTGGTTAGCTAGGGGTGAAAGGCCGTGAAGGATATGAAACATTTGCTGACATTGAGTGATTGGACGGTCGATGAGGTGGCGCGGGTGCTGGAACTGGCCGGAGATGTGAAGGCCAATCCACGCGTCTACGCGAAGGTCATGGAGGGGCGGAGCCTGCTCATGATTTTCGAGAAGCCCAGTCTGCGGACGCGACTGTCGTTCGAAACCGGCATGACGCGGATGGGCGGGCACGCCATCTATTACGATACCAGCACGTCGCCGATGGGCGCGGGCAAGGAGTCGTTGCACGACACCGCCAAGACCTTCAGCCGGTACGTGGACCTTGTCATGTGCCGGTTGTTCAAACACGGCGATATCGAGGAGATCGCGCGGCACGCCGACGTGCCGGTGATCAACGCGCTCACCGATCTGGCGCATCCCTGCCAGATCCTGGCCGACCTGCAGACCATCCGGGAGAAGAAGGGTAGGCTGAAGGGCCTCAAACTGGCCTATCTCGGTGACAGCAACAACAACGTGACCCATTCGCTGATGATCGGCGGCGCCATGACCGGCCTGCACGTCGCCGTCGGGTGTCCGGCGGGCGCCGAGTATTCGCCGCAGGATTCCGTATGCCGGGAGGCCGAACAATTCGCCGTGGAAACGGGCGGTAGCGTGACCGTAACCCATGACGCGGCGGAAGCGGCGAAGGATGCCGATGTCGTCTATACCGACTCCTGGATGAGTTATCACACTCCGAAGGACAAGCTCGACGAGCGGATCCGGGTCTTTACGCCGTACCAGGTAAACGCCGCTCTCATGAAACACGCCCGACCCGACGCGATCTTCATGAACTGCCTGCCCGCCATGCGCGGCTATGAACAGACCGCCGAGGTGATCGACGGGCCGCAATCCGTGGTATTTGATGAGGCGGAAAACCGGTTGCATGCGCAGAATGCGGTGATGATCTTCCTGCTGAAAGAGGCGGGTCGGTTATAAAGGTGTATTGCGATGCCTGAACAGCCCAGGGCCCTTGTGGTCAAGCTCAGTTCGCTCGGCGACCTGTTCCATCCCTTGCCCGCCGTTCATCAGCTCAAGCAGGCGTTGAACCTCTCCATCGATTGGGTAACCCAACCGGAATATCATGACCTGGTGGCGTGTTTCACCGACGTCGAACACGTCATGGATTATCCGCGGCACAATTTTATTCCGGCGTTTTCACCCTTCTTCAAGAAGATGCGTCGCAAGCACTATGACTTTGTTTTTGATTTCCAAGGCCTCTTCAAGAGCGGGTTGACCTCGCGCATGGCCAAGGCGGAGCGTCGTATCGGTCCGGCCTATTATCGCGAGGGCGCGAATATCTATTATGACGAGATCGCCGGTAAGCGGGATAAGAACCGGCACGCGGTGGAGGAGGCGCTGGATTTCGTTCGTCACTTCAAGTTAGAGCCGGTGCCGCCTGTGTTCCCTGTGCGTTTTCCGCAGGTTGAGCCGGGCGGGCCGACCCCGTGGATCGCCCTCGCGCCCTGCTCGCGATGGGCGACAAAGAACTGGCCGCCCGAATCGTTTGCCCGGTTGGCCCGTCTGTTGCGCGAGCGGGTGGGAGGGGCCTGTTTCATTATCGGCGGTTCACAGGATGCGGCGGTTGGCGATCGGGAGTTTGTCGCGTCCACAACGGGCCAGGTGCATCCCGACGTGTCGCCGGGGACGGCACCGGCATGGATCGAGGCCACGGCCAGGAACTTCGGGATGGAGCATGGCGCGGACACCGTGCTCGTGCGGATCACCGACTCACATCCGCGGCCGATCTACACCATTGAGGCATGGAGTTCCACGTCACCATGAACAGACTCACCGAGATGAGGCCATTGGCGCTGGCAGTGGTGATGGCAGGGTTGGCCGGTTGCGCGGGATACGGGGGTGCCGGCCTCTACCACGATGACGCGCGGGCGCGCAGCGAGCGGCGCCGGATTCAGCAGGAGGCCGAGCTACGCGACATGGAACTCCAGCACCGGGTCGAGCGGCTGGAGCGGAGCAGGCGTGTCGAGCAGTTGTCCGAGCCCGTGTACCCCGGCTGGTGGGAGTCCCAGCCCAACTAGTCCTGACGCGACCGCGCCGGGAGGTCGGCGAT
The DNA here is from genome assembly GCA_964425945.1 of uncultured Verrucomicrobiota bacterium. GTDB lineage: Bacteria > Verrucomicrobiota > Kiritimatiellia > SLAD01 > SLAD01 > CAYRPR01. The sequence continues at coordinate 6,578 of CAYRPR010000117.1, forward strand.
CAGCTGCTCCATGACGGCCCGAACGCCTACGACGTTGGGAATCCACGCGCCCGTGGCGATGTTGCGGGCGTCGGACTTGGAGAAGCGGTAGTCGCTCCAGATGGGGCCGATGATCGCTCGCGGGATGTAGAC
>CAYRPR010000118.1:0-6684 GCA_964425945.1 uncultured Verrucomicrobiota bacterium
TCGAACGGCTGCTGGCGGGGCGCGACGTGGAGCCGTCCAACCCGGATTTCGCGCCGTGGCGCGACGAGCGCATTCATCTGGCCGGCGAGCAGGATGCCGTCGAAGCCGTAATGAATGCCATGGATCTGTTCTGCTTGAGTTCCGCGTGGGGCGAGGCCTTCCCGAATGTCCTCGGCGAGGCGATGGCGTGCGGCGTGCCGTGCGTGGCGACGGATGTCGGCGACGCGCGGCGGATCATCGGCGATACCGGCCGCATCGTGCCGGTCGGAGACCCGCAAGCCCTCGCCGGCGCATGGAGCGCCGTGTTGCACGGCGATTCCGCGGGGCTCGGCGCGATGGCGCGGCGACGCATGGAGCAGCACTACCGGATCGAGGAGATTGTCCGGCGTTACGAGGCGCTTTACGTGAAAGGCACATGAGCGCAACTTCCTCCAGAACCGTTCTGGTGATCGGCGGCATCTCCCGGTCGCTTGTGAACTTTCGCGGGCCGCTGCTCAAATCCCTGGCGGATTCCGGATACCGCGTACACGCGGCGGCCGGTGAACCGGATGACGCCGCCACGGCCCGGCTGAACGAGTGGGGCATTTCGTTCCATCCGCTTCCCTTGTCGCGCGCCGGGTTGAACCCCGTACGGGACCTGGCCCTGTTGATTCGACTGATCCGTCTGATCCGGCGGGTCAAGCCGGACGTCATGCTGTGCTACACGATCAAAGCCGTCATCTACGGCGGGTGGGCGGCGCGATGGCGCCGTGTGCCCGAACGGCACGCGCTGATTACCGGCCGGGGGTACGCGTTGGCGGATCGGGGCGGGACGCTGGCCTGTCTGGTGCGCGGGATGTACCGGTCGGCGCTGAAGGGATGCCGGACCGTCTTTTTTCAGAATCCGGATGATCGCGCGTTCTTCTGTGATCATGGGTTGATCGATCCGGAGCGGGCGGCTTTGGTGAACGGGTCCGGCGTCGACCTCGATTTCTTCGAGCCGGCGCCCTTGCCCGATAAGCCGGCTTTTCTCATGATCGCGCGACTGCTGGCCGACAAGGGCGTGCGGGAATATGTGCTGGCCGCGGAACGGATCATGGGCCGGCATCCCGACGCGCGGTTTATGCTGGTCGGCGGTCTGGATGCCAACCCGAACGCGATCCGCGAGGACGAACTCCGCGCATGGCAGGCGTCGGGCGTCATCGAGTACCGGGGCCATCTGAAGGATGTTCGTCCGGCGTTGCGCGAGTGCCGGGTCTATGTCCTGCCCTCGTATTATCGCGAAGGACTTCCGCGCACGATCCTGGAAGCCATGGCGATGGGGCGGCCCGTCATCACCACGGACGAACCCGGATGCCGCGAAACGGTGCCGTTGACGGCCGGGGGCCGGCGCCGGAAATCGGCCGGCGAACCCGTGATGGAGGGGGAAAACGGTTTCTTGATTACATCGCGGAATGTGGACGCCCTGGAATCGGCCATGCAGCGGTTCATCGATGCGCCGGCGAGCGCCATCGCAATGGGCCGGCGCAGTCGCGAGATGGCCGAAGCCGTGTATGATGTGCGTAACGTAAACGACGCCATGCGGTCGGCTATGGGGCTCAAGCAGGAATGAAACTGTATCGGACATACGGGAAACGTCTGTTGGACGTCGTATCCGCGCTGGCGGGGCTGATGGTGTTGCTGCCCTTGATGGCCGTTATCGCGCTTTGTATTCGCCTGCGGATGGGGGCGCCCGTGCTGTTTCGTCATGAACGTCCCGGTCGGGGCGGCCGCCCCTTTGGCCTCTGGAAATTCCGTACGATGAGCCATCAGCCCGGCCCGGATGCGGAACGGATCACATCGCTGGGCCGCAAACTGCGCGTCACTTCGCTCGACGAACTGCCCGAGCTGTACAATGTTTTGAAGGGGGACATGAGCCTGGTGGGTCCGCGTCCGCTGATGATGCGGTACCTGCCGCTGTATTCCCCTGAACAGGCGCGACGCCACGAGGTCCGGCCGGGTATCACCGGCTGGGCGCAGGTCAACGGCCGCAATGCGCAGACCTGGGAGGACCGCTTCCGGTACGACGTCTGGTACGTCGATCATGTCTCGTTCCGGCTGGATCTGAAGATCCTGTGGTTGACGATCTGGCGGGTTCTTCGCCGCGAAGGCATCAGCGCCGACGGGCACGCTACGATGCCCGGCTTTGAGGGAGCGCCGTCAGGCGCGCGGCGGTCTTCGATCGCCGCAGGGGATAGCCGAAGTACAGGAGCGTCGGCGCGCTCAGACAAGTGAACGTGATCCAGTCGGAGGCGGAGAGCTGGTCCAGGTACTTCGTGTCCAGTTCGATCCGCTGTCCCTTCTTCATGCGCATCCGGTTGCCCGACAGGTTGTGATGTTCCCTCGACGAGAAATCCAGTTGCGACGGTTCGAATTCCAGGCCGTGCTTCTCGATGATCTGACGCAGCGTGGCTTCCGGGCGCAACGCGAGATCCTCATACCGGATGCGCGTCAGGGTGAACGAACCGCGGCGGCGAAACGCAAAGAGCAGGGCGCGATAGAGGTTGGTTTGCCAGGTGAGCGCGGTGCGGCGTATGCTCCAGTTTCTCCTGCCGCTATTTGCCACGGCCCGGCCATCACGCAACAGGTGCACGACATGGACGCGAAACAGTTTGGAGCGCAGAAGCGGTCGAAGCCGGCGGAAGTGCTTGGAACTGTCGCAGATCATGCGCTTGCCGGACACCTCCAGTATGGCCTCGAAGAGGGCGTGATTTTCCTCCTCGAACCGGGTGGGATCCGCGTCCGGATCCAGTTTGATGTCCCGGGTGCCGAGACGTGCGGCTATCCGGTCGCGCACCTGTGTCCAATACGGGCATTCCCGCGCCAGCTTGCCGCAGGTGCAATCCTGGCGCTCCACCGGACGCTTTGTGTCGGGCGCGAAGTAGGTTTCAAAACTTCGGATCTCCCCGATGCCCTCGATGCGGCTGTGCGAACCCAGCATGAGGTCGAGCAGCGTGCTGCCGCTGTGGCCGGAGGACATAATGTAGATGACATCCACGGGTTCCATGTGGCTACATATAGAATGTCAGCCGCACAAGCGAAAGCTCCATTTTGACTGCGAGACGCGAAGATGAAGATTCGTGACGGGTTCAAGAGGTCCCGCCGATACGCGCGGCGCCTGAGGCAGAAGTGCATGCGGCCGTTCCACAAGTGGAGGGGCCGGGAGATTGTCCATCAACTGCATATCGGCAAGACCGCCGGTACGGCCGCCCGGTACGTCTTCGATCAATGCCCGGTGACGGAGCGTTATGTCCTGCATTTCCATTCGCATGATTACCGGTTGCGCGACGTGCCGCCGGGCGACAAGGTCGTTTTCTTCCTGCGGGATCCGATCGCGCGATTCGTCAGCGGATTCTACAGCCGGCAACGCAAGGGACTTCCGCGGGTTCATGTGCCCTGGAGTGCGGAAGAGCGGGCGGCGTTTGAGTACTTCGAGACCCCGAACCAGCTGGCCTTGGCGCTTTCTTCCGAGGATCAGGCCCAGCGGCAACGGGCCGAGCGCGCCATGTCCGCCATCAAGCACGTGCGGTCATCCTACTGGTATTGGTTCGACAACGAAGCGTACCTTCGCAGTCGCTGGTCCGATGTTCTGTTTGTCGGTTACCAGGAGAACTTCGATCGGGACATAGCCCGCCTGCAAGCCCTGCTGGGTATTCCGGCGGATATCCGGCCGCCGACGGATGATGTGGCGGCCCATCGGAATCCGGACGATGTGGATCGACGCCTGGAGCAGAAGGCGGTGGAGAATCTGCGCCTCTGGTACCGGAACGATTACGAATTCCTGCGCATCTGCCGATCCCTGATGGCGTCGACGCCGGGCAATCGAGATTGATTTACCCGGCTGATCGGTCCATCATGACGCCTTTCATGGGATGATTCGTGTGAGTACCGGACAACCTATCCGCATCGGAATAACGGCGGTCGGCAGCGGCATCGGGCAGTCCGTTGTCCATTCCTGTCGCCTGTCCTCTTTGCCGCTGCATCTGATCGGCTACGACGCCAGTGCGCTGGCGTACGGCGCCTATGACTGCCATGAGCATCATCGGGTCCCCCTGTCAGGCGCGCCGGACTACCCGGAACGCCTCCTGGAATCCTGTCTGCGCGACCGCGTGCAGTTGCTGATACCGGGGCTGGATCAGGACTTGCCGATACTGGCCGGCCAGGCGCCCTGCTTCGAGGAGCAGGGGGTGCGGGTATTGGTCGGGGGCGATGCGTTCATCCGCCTGAGTCGGGACAAGCGCGTGTGGGGGCGTACCCTGAATGAATTCTGTGCGCACATACTCACCGGTTTCACGCCGCAGGAGGCATTGGAATCGATTCGAGCGGGCCTCTTGCACTTTCCGCTGATCGCCAAGCCCATCGGCGGTTCCGCATCCGCCGGCGTCCGTATCCTCAAGTCCGAACCCGATTTTGACGACCTCTCCGGTGAATTTGTAGTTCAACCCTATGCCCTGCCGCATGAGGACGACCCGTCATCCCCCGCCATCCGCAAGGCCATCGAGCAAAGCCGACTGATCCAGGTCGCGGAGATATCTTATCAGTGGCTGGTTTCAAAACAGGGGGAGATTCTCGGGCGATTTGCCTCGCGCAACCGCTTGAAGGATGGCGTACCCATCGAAATCATACCGGTGGATGATGAGCCGTACTGGGATGTCCTGGCTCCGCTGGCGCCGTATCTTCGCGAAAAGGGCATGCGCGGCCCGGTCAATTTCCAGGGCCGCATGACCCGGGAAGGGCCCCGGTTCTTCGAGATGAACGGGCGGTTTACCGGAATCACGGGTTTGCGCGCGCTGTTCGGATTCAACGAGGTCGACCGGGCCATACGCGACTTCCTGGATTTGCCGGCTCCATCGTCCCGTTTGCGCGTGAATCGCCGGCGGGTGGGACTCCGTCAGGTCGCCGAACGCGTGGTGTCCACGATCGAGCACGCCGACCTGCAGGAGGCGGCGCATCGCCAGGTGCGGTCATGGCACGTGAATCCGGGCCGTCGCATCCTGGTTACCGGCGCCACCGGTTGGCTGGGCCGGCATCTGGTGGACGCGTTGCTCGATCGCGCGGATACCGATCGCGTGTACGCGATGGTGCGCTCGGAAGAGCGAGCGCTTTCCATCTGGCCGTCACCCGACGTTCGTTTGCGGTGGTGGAGCGCCGATGAGTTGGACGAGAGCGATGCGCGCTTTGCCGATGTCGATGCGGTGATCCATCTGGCGGCGGAACGGAATATGTCGGACGCCGCAGGTCATGCCCGGAGCCTCGAATTGACCCGCAAACTGGTCGCGGCGTGCGCGCGCGTCCATGTGCCGCGGTTTGTCTTCTTGTCGAGTCAAAGCGTCTACGGGCTGTCGCGTCCGCCGCCCTGGACGGAGTCGTTGCCACCCGCGCCCGAGAACACCTATGCGATGGATAAATGGGCGGGCGAACAACTCGTTGGGTTGTTCAGCGAGATGAGCCGGGCGTCGCGCGGCGTGTCGGTTCGTCTGAGCCGGTTGTATGGCGCGGCGGACGGACTGCGCTGGAGCGAACTGCCGCATAAATTCATCCGCGAGGCGATGAACGGCGCGGAACTGCGCATCAGCGGGGGCAAACAGGTCTTCGATCTGTTGCACATCCGGGACGCCCTGCGCGCGCTGATGGCCCTGCTGGACATGCCGCAGGCGGACTGGATGCCCGTGTACAATATCGGCGGGTGTGCGCCGGTATTGATCGTTGAGCTTGCCGAGGAGGCGGTGCAGGCCGCCGCGCGGGCCGGACAGCACGAAGCGCCGGTGCAGGTGGTTCCCTCCGATGCCGCGCCGATGCGGTTCGGCATGGATTGTTCGTTATTCTGCCGGCAGTCGGGCTGGCAACCCACGGTGACGCTGGCCGAGGCGATGGATGAATTGGCCGCCCGGATTGGATCCGAGGCGCCCGCCGAGAAGGGCGTCACGTCATGACGCAACCATCCGTCCCGCAGAAATTCGCTCCGTGGCCGTCATTTGCGGACGACGAGCGCGCGGCCGTCGATGCGGTCCTGCGCAGCGGCCGGGTCAACTACTGGACGGGCGCGGAAGGCGTTACGTTCGAGGAGGAGTTTGCCCGCCATGTCGGGGTCCGACACGCGGTGGCGCTCGCCAACGGCACCGTGGCGCTGGAGGCGGCCTTGTACGCGCTGGACATCGGCCCGGGCGACGATGTGGTGGTCCCTTGCCGGACCTTCATCGCGTCGGCCAGCGCGGTGGTCCTGCGCGGCGCGCGACCCGTCCTGGCCGATGTCGATGCCGACAGCCAGAACGTCACCGCGGAGACCCTACGCGCCGCCCTTACGCCCGCCACGAAGGCGTTCATCGTGGTTCATCTGGCGGGATGGCCCTGTGAGATGGATGAGATCATGGCGTTGGCCGCGGAGCGCGGCATTCAGGTCATCGAGGATTGCGCCCAGGCGCATGGCGCGACCTATCGCGGACGCGTGGTCGGTTCACTCGGACATATCGGGGCGTATTCCTTCTGCCAGGACAAGATCATGACGACCGGCGGAGAGGGCGGGATGCTGGTCACCAACGATTCCGGCGTGTGGGAACGGGTCTGGTCCTTCAAGGATCACGGGAAGGACTATCGATTGACACATACCGAATCGTCGGAACCGGGCTTCCGGTGGGTGCACGAATCGTTCGGGACGAATGGGCGGCT
>CAYRPR010000119.1:0-6668 GCA_964425945.1 uncultured Verrucomicrobiota bacterium
CCTCGTAGAGCGCCTTGACATCCGAACTGCCGCCGCCTTCGGCGTGCCGGGCCGTGGCGTTGCCGCCGATGACGGAGATCTTCAGGGTCCGGTTGAAGTCGAGCGGCAACACGCCGTCGTTCTTCAGCAGGACCATCGCCTCGGCCGCGATATCGCGCGCCGCCTGCTGGTGTGCCGCGGTATTGCGCGCGCCGGATGTGCGGCGCCCGGGGTCCAGCATGTGGGTCCGGATCATGAGGCGCAGGATGCGCCGCACCTTGTCGTCCACGACGTGCACGGGTATCTCGCCGCGCTCAACGGCCTCGCGCAGGGGGCCGGCCAGGTAAAAGGAGTCGTAGCGGCCTTCATAGGTGCCCATCTCGATGTCCAGGCCGTTCAGCGCGGCGTCGCGGGTGCTGTGCACGCCGCCCCAGTCCGATAGATAGACCCCGTCGAACTGCCATTCGCCCTTGAGGATGTCGTTTACGAGGTGCTCGTTCTCGGTGCACCATTGTCCGCGGAATTTGTTGTACGCGCCCATGAGACTCCATGCGCCGGCGCGGACGGCCTCCTCGAAGGCCGGAAGATAGATCTCGCGCAGGGTCCGCTCGTCGACGACGGCATTGACGGATCCGCGGTTCCATTCCTGGTTGTTCAGGGCGTAGTGCTTGACGCAGGCGGCGACGTCCTGGTCCTGGATGCCGCGCACCACGGCGGCCGCCATCTGCCCGACTTGGTAGGGGTCCTCGCCGAAATATTCGAAGTTGCGGCCGCAGACGGGCGTACGCACGATGTTGATGCCCGGGCCGAGGATGATGTCCTTGCCGCGATGCCGGGCCTCCGCGCCCAGTGTTTCGCCGAAACGGCGCGCCAGCGCCCGGTTCCACGTCGAGGCGAGGGCGGAGCCCGTGGGCAGGTACGTCACGTAGTCGTCCTTCCATCCGGCGGGCGCCCAGGAATCCGGCGCATTCTCGCGCCGAACGCCATGCGGCCCGTCGGACATCACCAGCGGCGGGATGCCGAGTCGCTCGACGCCCGCCGTGGTAAACTTCGAATCGGCGTGGCACAGCGCGATCTTTTCCGCCAGCGTCATCCGCTGCAGGAGGTCTTCGATGCGATTCTCGATCATGGCGTTCTCCGCAAGGCTGCCGGCGCTTGACAGCGCCAGCGCGGCCACCAAGGCGTGCCCCAGCCGTATCATGTTGCCCTCTCTACTTCCCGTCCGGTTCGTCGCCGCGTCTTCGGCGCAGGGCCCATGCGAGTGCGCCGGATCCGCCGAAGAGAAAGAGGGTCGCCGGTTCGGGCACGGAATGCGAGCCGAATTCGAACTGGTCGAAGATATGGAAGCTCGGACCGGGCGTCGGGGCGCTCGGCATATGGACGATGCCGCGCACGCTCACGATCGTCGTCCCGGCGGGCGCGACGGTATTGGTGATGCCCATGAAGGTGAACGGCTGGTCGGCGGCGACGTGAGCGGACTGATACTGGGCGATCACCTGGTTGTTGATGTCGAGAAACTGCAGTTCGAACCATGAGACGGAATCCTGCAATCCGATAGCGCGGATCCAGACCCCGCCGAAGAAGACCTGCCCCGCCTGGGCGGGCAGATTCTGGTAGATGCCGCGCCACTCATCCACGTGATCATTCAGGACATCATTCACGGCGCCATACGCACCGGCCTGCGCATCGCCCGGGAAATCACTGACGCGCCAGCCCTGTCCGAATTGTTGCCAGCCGGTGAAATCGCCGGTCTCAAAACCCGGATTCACCAGTACTGCGGCATGCGAGCGCATGGAAAGTCCCGCGGCCAGCGCCCAGACCAGCATAGACCCCAAGCGTGTGCACTGCATTGAATGACCCCCCCACCATCTCGAATTCCACCGCCCTCGATTACGCCCGGTATAAATGTAATCGATTACATTTGGTGAATATGATCCATTATGGGGTGGCTGTAAAGAGGAAAGTTCGGAATTATTCGTATGCTGTAGCCGGCCGGCGCAACCCGTTCAGACGGAGGGATTGACGGTTTTAACGCGGCGCGGCAAGCTCCCCGATCATGAATCAGCCAATCAGCGAGCGGCCGGGGTGGGACGCCTATTTCATCGAAATCGCCCATGTGGTCAAGCGGCGCTCCAATTGCAGCCGGCGCCAGGTCGCCGCTATTATCGTCCGGGACCGCCGGGTTATTTCCACCGGCTACAACGGCACGCCGCGCGGCATCCGCAACTGCCATGAGGGCGGATGCCCCCGATGCGCCGGCGAGGCGGTCTCGGGAACGGCTCTGACGGAATGCATCTGTTCCCACGCGGAGGAAAATGCCATCGTGCAGGCGGCGTATCACGGGGTCTCCGTGCGGGACGGCACGCTCTATTGCACCATCAGTCCCTGTTTGATGTGCGCCAAGATGATCATCAATGCCGGGATCCGGGAAGTCGTATACGAGGGGGAGTATGCCATGCAGAACCAGACCCGGGCGCTGTTCGACGAGGGCGGCATTCTGTATCGTCGCTTGGATGGAGGGACAAAGGAATGAAAATCGTATCGTTTGATTTTACCGAAAGGAAGGATGCGCAGATCACCTGGGACGAACTGAAGACCGGCATCAGCCCGGCTCTGTTCTACTGGGTTGAACTGGAAGGAAGCGATGAAGCAATGGCGAAAGAGGTGCTGAGCTTCTTTCACATCAACAGCATGGCCGTGGAGGAATTCCTCGGCCCGGACCGAGAGGGACGCTATGACGTCTATGACGATTGCCTGCATTTTGCGCTGACCGAGGGCGTGCTGAAGGACGCACGGCTGGTGTCATCCCCCCTGGATGTCGTGCTGGGGGCGCAGTGCCTGATCATGATGCATCGACAGCCGGCCTGGTTCACCGAGCAAATGCGCCGCACGTACCGCGAGGATTTCCGCCGATTCGCCCAGTCGCCTGGATTCCTGCTCTACGAGCTCGGCGATCACCTGATCGACAGCTATCGCCGAACCTTCGCGCGCTTTGCGGAGGAGGTGGAGAAAGTCCAGATGAACCTGTTCGGCGCGGTGGACGACGAGATTTTCCAGCAGGTCTCCCTGCTGACCAGCGATCTGCTGGCCTTCCGGAAGACGGTGCTGTCCTCGCGCGAACTGATGCACCAGCTGTCCTCGCGGCGCTCCCCATTCGTCAGCGAGACCACCCAGCCGTCACTCGAACTGATGGCGGTCACCCTGGAGCGCATGAGCGATGACCTGACCACGGAGCGGGTGGTGTTGAGCGAAATGCTGAACCTCTACATGGGCATGGTCAGCCACCGCACCAACCGCATCATCAACCGTCTGACGATTATCAGCATGATCTTCCTGCCGCTGACCTTCATCTGCGGCGTGTACGGCATGAACTTCGACGTGATGCCGGAACTGGGATGGGCGTATTCCTATCCGATTTTCTGGGCGGTGTGTGTGATCTTCGTGGGATGCTTCGTGCTGTTCATACGCAAGAAGAAATGGATCTAGGGAAAATTCGAAATTCGAAATACGAAATTCGAAACAAGCACGAAATTCGAAATGAGGAAAATCGGAAACTTTTTTATAATTCACCCGTTTTGAGCATTCGAATTTTCTTAAATCGAATTTGTTTCGGGTTTCGTGCTTCGAATTTCGAATTTTCCGTTAGAGTTCTTTCTCCGCAATGAGTCCCTTGCTCGACGTCCATTCCAGCGCCCGCCCGTCCAGCGTCAGGGTGACCGTGGTCCGGTCCGCTCGCAGGGTGATCGCCGCCTGCGGATGCCGCGCTTTCCAGATGCCGGCCAGGCAGATGGCCTTCTCCGCGCCGTCGCCGCGTCCGTAGTTCCACACTTCGTCGGGCTGGGCGAGGCGGGGACCGTCGTAAATCGATTCATCCGGCAGACCGCGCAGTTTCTCGATCACCGCCTCCGGTTCCAGGTCCTTCGCGCCGTCGATACAGACGGGATTACGCTCCAGGGCGGCTTTCAGGAAGGGCGCCCATGAGGTGCGCGACAGATCGCGGTAGGCGTAGAAGGCGAGATCCGCCACCGGATGCGACGCGCGGAGGCCGTCCAGATACGCGATGACGGCATCGCGGTCCATGTCCGTTGTCAGCAGGATCGGCGGGCTCTCGACATGCGTTTTCGTCTGGTCGGAATCCGGGAACCGGGGCTGAAGATGGCAGAACGCCATCAATTGCGTCAGCACTTCGCCGGCACGCGCCTGGTTGCAGGTGAAGCGGGCCTGGAGCTTCTCGCGATCCTCCGGCTTGGACAGGTCGATCTTCGTGGTCTTGAAGAAGTCGTCGAACAGGTTCAGCGAGATGCGGTCCGCAATGGGTTCCGGATAGTATTCATCCTCGTCGATCTCCGCCAGGAGCTTCTCGCGCGTCGCGTCGCTGACGCGGAAGGAGCTGGTGTGCTCGTAGGCATAGACCCGCTCGGCCGGGATGTAGCGCATCTTGCCGTGATGCTCGTGCGCGACCTGGAAACAGCTCTGCAAGCGGCTCTCCTGGCGCAGGAAGTTGGCGACGATCTCGGCGTTAACCGGCGTGGACAGGAACGCGTGAAGCTTGTCCTTGAACCGCTCGTACACGGCCGCGGGCATCGTCGCCTCCGGATCGACGACATGCACATGGCCGGTATGATGCGCCACGACGGTGATCTGCTCATTCCGCAGGGCGCGCTGGGCCTTGAACGTCAGTTCCGTCCCGTTGAACCACATGTTCTTCGTCACGACACGCCGGTTGTTGGTCAGGATGCCGTCGCGCACGCAGACAAAGTTCTGCGAGTGGAGGGGCGTGGCCAGCAGGAAGATGTCCTCGATCGGTATCTTGCAGACGACAAACAGCGCGGCGGCGTACAGGGTGGACAGCGATACGCATTCGCCCGCGCCGGAACCGTAGCCTTCACGGAAGCGGAAGGCGTCCATCGCCTCGACCGTCTCCGTTTTCCAGTAGGGGATGATATCGGACGTGTATTTATCGAGACCGAAATGCCGCCGGATATCGATGTCGAAGTAGTATTTGTCGCCCTCGTAACCGAAGAGCGCGTTGCTGCGGCGGAGAATGTCCTCGTCCACAAAGGAGCGGAACCGCGCCAGCTCGCGCGCCTTGTTCGTCAGGCCCCAGGTATCCAGATCGAGATTGAATTCGTATCGATCGATGATGAATTGCTTGAGGCGAAGGACGCGGCGGTAGGGGGTCAGGCGCTCGATCCCGTCGAACCAGGGGTCATCCAGCCACTTCCAGATGCGGGGCGACATGATGTTGGCGAGCATCAGGCTGTACAACAATTCGGGAAAGATGAAGATCTCCATGTCGGACAGTGTGACGGCCGACGAGTACTTCTCCAGCGTCCGGGCGTCGCGCTCGGGCGCGAAAGTTGTATTTGCGGCTTGATGCATACGTATATTTATACATCAATAGACCGAAAGTCCAAGCCGCGTGTAGCATGAACGAAGCATCCACCCCGAAACCGTCCGATGCCGCCCACGGTGTCCGCGATCTCGTGCTGGATCTGAATTTCGTCCCGACCTGGGCGCGCCAGCCGCCGGGCCGGGACCCGTACGTCGGCGGCGTGGAGGTGGAGACCCGCCCGCGCCGGGAAATGGATCGGCGCGACCGCGATCGGCGCCGTCCGCCGCGATCGCGGGACGGCGGCCGGGACCGCCGGGGACCCCGCCGCGACGATTTCCGGGGCGGGCGCGGCGAGCGTCCGGGACGGGTTCGACGCGATCGACCCGCGCGCGGGCCGCGCGCGCCCGAAGCGCAGGAGCCCCCCTTGCCGCTGGACGTTTTTTTCATCCCGGACCAGGAGCGGCTCAAACAGGTGGTCAACGATATCCGCGCCTCGGGCTGCGCATATCCCCTCCCGCAACTGGCGCAGACCTTCCTGACCCATCCGGACCACTACCTGGTGAAGCTGGAGGGCCGGTCCCACGGCGGCCGGCCGCCTATCCCGCTGTACCAGTGCGCATCCAACGGCATGCTGTTCCTCGATCGCGCGGAATGCCTGAAGGAAGTGACGGCGCGCCATATCGGCGACTACTACCGCGTCGAGCAGATCCAGCATGACCCGCCGAGCGGAAATTTCGTGTGCGTGGCCCGATGCGGATTGAGCGGGGTGTTGCTCGGGCCGCCCAACCACCACGGCTATAACGAGCGGATCGAACAACTGCACCGCAGTCGTTATGCCCGCATGACGCTGGACGAATACCGCCGCCGGATCGAGACCGTGCGCGATCCCGAACTGATCGAGAAGTGGAAAGAGGAGTTCCGCACGCACACCGTCTATCGACGGGTGGACGCGGCGGAGGACGAACCCGCGTTGACGGAGGCCCAGGCGCGCGCGGAGTTCATCGAGCGTCATGCGTCCAGGCATATGCACGAACTGCACCGCGCGGTGGTCCCGTCGCGCGTGACGCACGATCTACGCGACGCGCGATTGAAGCGGCGTATCCGCGACGCGTGGCTCCGCGAAGCGCGCTACCCGCAAACGCTGGCGATGGCCCTGCGCGCGGCGTTCCGCCACATGAAACTGCATATCTTCAAGGCGGGGAAGGGGACGGCCTTCGTAACCGCCATCGCGCCGCGGGCCATCGATGCCGAGCATACCATCAAGACGATTCACGAGGTGCTCGATTTCCTCGATGGGCATCCGGGATGCACACGCCAGGAACTGCTCAAGGCCGTCCGCCCCTGGTCGCCAGAC
>CAYRPR010000120.1:0-6609 GCA_964425945.1 uncultured Verrucomicrobiota bacterium
CGCGAATTCCGGGATGGCGGTTCGACACGCATCGCCTCAGTCCCGCCGCGCGGTCTTCCATGCCGATGCTGGGCTTCTCGCCTGTCGAGCGTAACTACACCTCTCCGGTTCACACCTGTAAAGGTGTGAACGGGGGGCTATGCGTCACGGGGAATCGATTGCACACTGCAACAGCGTCCGGGCCAGAATTCCTCGAGGTCGCAGCAGTCGATAGTTTTCGTCGTGCTCCGCGATAAAACCTCGGGCGACCAGTTTCTTCGTATGGCGAATCAATGCGGCCTTGGACATGGAACACGCTTTGCGCAAGGTCGATGCCCATTGAGGGCCCGATGCAAGGGTCTTCACGATCGCAATGCGGCGTGGATGCGTAAATGCGGTGAGATTTCGAAATACAAGCGGACGATATCTCGGATCGGGCAGACTGCGCCGAAGGGCGGCGAGCAAGGGAGCGGCATGTGCCACATGCGGGTCGGCCGCCGCACAGTAGAATACCCAACGACTCCTGCGACGCGCCGACAACAATCCGCGCGCTTGGAGCTGCCGCAACATCAGGCTGGCGGCGTCCGGCGCGGAGTCGGTGTGTTCGGCCGCTTCGGATACGGTCATCTCGCCATGCTCAAACAGGCGCGCCAGGAGTTCCAGTCTCTTCCAATTCGCCAGCGTGCGACAGGTGCGCCAGAGCGTGGGTGTGAGCTCCGCCTTGTTCATCTCGAACAGTTTCACACCTTTAAATGTGTGAAACAAGCATGAAATCGGGGATAAGCAGGAATAAGCGTGCAGGATGACCTGTACGGGTGCGCGTGCGCGACTCAGCCTGCGAGCGGGCATGCCCCCGCTGCCGCTCCCCGTTGGAGCAGGCTCGCTCCGTTTCCCGTCCGAACGACGTCACGGGCGAGCTACTGTTTTATATCTTGACGCCATGGGACGTCTGTCGCACATTACGACGAATTTACAGCCTTGAATGCCCGAGGGCACGCAGGCCCCGCGTAGGGGGTTGCGTCGGGGCCGCTTTTTAAGGAACCACATGTTCAACCGCTTGTTAGCGTTATTTTCCAATAATGATATTGGCATCGATCTGGGCACGGCAAACACCTTGGTATACGTCCGGGATCGTGGCATCGTCCTGCGCGAGCCCTCGGTCGTGGCGATTCAGGCCGGCACGAACCGCGTGCTGGCCGTGGGGGAGGAGGCCAAACGCATGCTCGGCCGCACGCCGGGCAGTATCGTGGCGGTGCGTCCGCTCAAGTCCGGCGTCATCGCGGACTTTGAAATCACCGAAGCGATGTTGCGCTACTTCATCAGCAAAGTGCAGAAGCGCGGCGCGATGCTTCGTCCCCGGGTGATCATTGCGGTTCCCAGTGGCATAACGGAGGTCGAAAAGCGCGCGGTCAAGGATTCGGCAACGCATGCCGGCGCGCGGGAGGTTTATCTGATTGAGGAACCGATGGCGGCAGCCATCGGAGTGGGACTACCGGTCCAGGAACCCGCAGGCAATATGATCGTGGATATCGGCGGCGGCACCACGGAGGTGGCGTTGATATCCCTGGCCGGTATCGTTTTCAGTAGAAGTGTGCGGGTGGGCGGAGATGAGATGGACGAAGCCATCGTCCAGCATATGAAACGGGTTTATAATTTGATGATCGGAGAGCGTACGGCCGAAGAGGTGAAAATCTCGATCGAGTCGGCCTATCCCGTTACCGAAGAGACCAGCATGGAGGTCAAGGGACGGGATCTGGTGGCCGGATTGCCGAAGACGCTGACGATCACGTCGGAGGAGATACGCGAGGCCCTGCAGGAACCGGTATCCACCATCGTCGAAGCCGTGCGGATCACGCTGGAGCGTTGTCCGCCGGAACTGGCGGCGGATCTGGTGGATCGCGGACTGATCCTGGCCGGGGGTGGCGCCCTGTTGCGCGGTCTCGACAAACTCATTGCGGAACAAACCGGGTTGCCGGTCCACGTGGCCGACGATCCGCTCAGCGCCGTGGCCGAAGGCACCGGCGTGGTCCTGCATGAGTTGAGCTTCCTGCGGCGCATGGCCAAGGCCGATTGATCACGACCCGTTCCATGCCGGCGGCGCGTTCAGCGCCGGCCTTCTCATCCCTGTTTTCCGCCCGTCCCATGCAGATCGGTGGTATAGTGTAGCATGCATCGGCGGATCGAATGGCGGTAAGAGAACGAAGTTTCCTGATCTGGTTATTGCTGGGGGCAGCCTTGCTCGCAGTACTCAACCTCCCCGAATCCCTCTCCCGAAAGGCGAAATCTTCGGTGCGGGAGATCGTGGCCCCGCTCCAATCCCTGATTTCCTCCACGATGCTGACCATCCGACAGACCCGCGACTTCGTCCGCGGACTCGGCGGGACCGCCATCGAGAACCAACAGCTTAACGCGGAGCTGATCCGTCTGCGCGGCGAATTGCGGTACCTGCGCGAACTCGAACAGGAGAACGTGGATTTACGGCATCAACTCGACTTCATTTCGCGTGCGGAACGCGAATTGATCGCCACGGAAGTGGTCGCCCGCGACATCTCGGGCTGGTGGCAAACCATGCGGTTGAGCAAGGGGCTGAACGACGGCATCGTGCCCGGCCTGGCCGTCGTAACGGCCGACGGGTTGGTCGGCCGGACCGTGGATATTTCGGCCAAGACATCGGATATTCTGCTCATCTCCGATCCCGCCTGCAAGGTGTCGGCCCAGCTATCGCGCACGGGCACCTTCGGCATTGTGTCCGGGCGCGGCGTAAGCTGGAACGGACAGGTCCACTGCCGCATGGAATTCATCAGCAAGAACATTCCCGTGCGACCCGGTGACGAGGTCGTGACATCCGGATTGGGCGGCATCTATCCCGCAGGCATCCTGATCGGATACGTCGATCGCGTCGAACTGGATAAGAAGGGGCTGTATCAATACGCCGATATCGTGCCGACGGCGGATATCGGCGCCCTGCGCTACGCGTTTGTCGTCATTGAGACAATCGATCCGATCGAGGCGCTGTTGCGCCGGCGCGGACCTTTCGGGGGGCGCGATCCATGAATCTGGTCGTGATGATCTTTGCGCTGGTCAGCGGTGCCGTCCTGCAGGCGGTGACGCCCGCCTGGCCGCTGTTCGGACAGGCCAAGGCACCGATCCTGCTCGCGTTCGTCTTGTACTACGCACTGGCGCGCACGCGCGGCCAGCTCCTGCAGGCCGCGATCCTGGCGGGCATCCTGCAGGACGGGCTGGGCATGATTCCGTTCGGCTACTCCTCATTCGCATTCTGCATGGCCGGACTTGCGGTCAGCCGGTTCAAGGACGTCGTATTCGTGTACCAGTACGTGACGCATGTCCTGTTCGGCGCGATGTCGGCGGTCGGCGTGACGCTGATGATGTATCTCTTGCTGGCCTCGACCAACCAATTGTCCCTTGTGGGCGGTTCGCTGGTCTTGAAACTGGCCGGCTCGTTCGTGCTCGGCGGCGTGCTGACGCCCATCGTATTCAAGGTGGGCGCCACGCTCGACGGGCTCGTGGGCAATATAGACGAGAGGGCCTCGGCATGGTATTGAGCCTGCTCGATCGTGAAATATGGCGTGTGCGCTTTGTGCTGATCGGCATGCTGGTGGCGCTGGGCTTTCTGGGCGTGATGCTGTGGCGCATCCAGGTCGCGCAATCCTACGAGTACGAGAAGGACCAGATCCGGCAGAGTGTACGGCGCGTGCGCCTGCCCGGCATCCGCGGCAAGATCTATGACCGGAACGGGCTGGTTCTCGCCGATAACCGGCCGGGATACAGCGTCGCGATCTATCTGGAGGAGGTACGCAAGCCCGGTCCCTGGTCGCGCACGATCGATCATATCGAGGGCATCATCGGCGAATTGGCGGAGGAACTCCAGATCGAGCCGGCTTTGACCCGCGATCAAATCCAGGCGCATATCCGGCGCCGCCTTCCGTTGCCGCTGATGGCGTGGCGCGATGTGGACAATGCCACACTGGCCCGCTGGGCGGAACGCGCCTCGGCGCGGCCCGGGGTCGATGTCTATACGGAGGCGATTCGTGTCTATCCGCAGGGCGCGATGGCCTCTCATCTGATCGGCTACGTCGGCCGCGCGGATTTCGTGCAGGACGAGGCGGAGCCATACCATTACTACATACCGGAAATGGAGGGACGTACCGGTCTCGAACGCGTACTGGATGCCGACTTGCGCGGCGATGCGGGCGGACAACTGGTGCTCGTGGACGTGGCGGGCTATCGCTACGACGATCTGGGCATGCGCGAACCGGGCATCGGCCGCGACATCCTGCTGACGCTCGACGCGCGAATCCAGCGGTTGGCGGAAGACGCGCTGGATGACGAGCCGGGCGCGGTCGTCGTGATCGATCCGAACAACGGCGATGTGCTCGCGTTGGCCAGCACGCCGGGTTTCGATCCGAATGAGTTCATTCCGGCCATTTCAACCGAGCGCTGGAACCTGCTGCGGGACGACACCCGGAATCCGCTGGTGAATCGCGCGATTGCGGGCGCCTACGCCCCGGGCAGTATTTTCAAGCCGATCGTCGCGATCGCCGCGCTGGAAAACGAGCGCGCAACACCCGACACGCAGTTTGATTGTCCTGGTTATTTCGAGTTGGGGCGAACCCGTTTCCATTGTTGGTCCCGTCAGGGACACGGCCGCATCCATATGCGCCAGTCACTGGAACAGTCCTGCAATGTGTACTATTTCAAGCTCTCGTTGCAGATCGGTTACGAGGTCATGTATCACATGGCGGCGGCACTGGGGCTCGGCCGACGGACCGGGCTGGAACTGGAGCACGAAACGCCCGGTGTATTGCCGAACGACGCGTGGAAACGCCGCTTCATGAACGACGCCTGGCGCGATGGCGACACGGTCAATGTGTCCATTGGACAGGGTCCCATCACCGTTTCGCCGCTGCAGATGGCGGTCGTCGCCGCGGCGATCGGAAACGGCGGTTATGTCCACACGCCGCGTGTGATCGCGGGATATCGAGATGCCGGTGCAGAGCGTTTCGAGCCGGTGGCCGTCTATCCGCCGAAGAATATGAACTGGTCTCCGCAAACGCGCGAGGTGATCCGGGGCGGCATGCGCGATGTGGTGATGAGTCCCCGGGGCACGGGGCGTCTCGCGCAGGTCCCGCACCTCGAGTTCGCCGGCAAGACCGGCACCGCCGAGTTCGGCCCGAAGGAGGCGGGAAAGAAGCACGCCTGGATGATCGCGTTCGCGCCGTACGACCGCCCGCAGGTGGCCGTCGCGTTGTTTGTCGAGGAGGGGGTCTCCGGCGGCAGTACCGCGGCGCCCCGCGTGAAGACGCTGATGCAGGGGATCTTCGAACAGGATATCCGGGGGGGCGGAGCCGGATGATGGATCGTTCGCTCATACGCAGGAAATTCGGGTTGATGGACTGGTTTCTGACGCTCAGCGTGGTGTCGTTGATCGTCATGGGCATCTTCTATATTTACAGCGCCGGGTATCAGAGCGACGATCAACCGGTCAGCTCCTTTTACCAGAAACAAGTCGTATGGGCGGCGATTGCGCTGATCTTGTACATCGGGCTGGCCTTGGGCGACTATCGGCGCGCGATCGAGGCGGCGTGGTGGATTTACATCGTCGCGCTCGCGCTCCTGGTGCTGGTGCTGATGGTGGGGCGGGAAGTGTACGGCGCGACCCGCTGGCTGAGCCTGTTTAATATCCAGGTCCAGCCGAGCGAGTTCGCGAAGCTCGGAACGGTTCTTGTGCTGGCGCGGTATCTGGGCCGTCCGGGACGCCGGCCTGAAGATTTGAAGACGAGGCTCTACACCCTGGGCATTGTCGTCATACCGTTCGCGCTGATCGCCCGGCAACCGGACCTGGGCACCGCCGCCGTGTTGTTGCCCAGCGCCTTCGTCATCATGTTCGTGGCCGGCGTGCCCCTGCGATTTCTGGGCGTGCTCGTCCTGATCGGTGTGCTCATGTTGCCGGTGGCCTGGTTCAACCTGGGCGATTATCAGAAGGAGCGCATTCTGGTCTTCTTTGATCCGGGCCGCGATCCGCTGGGCGCGGGCTGGAACAAGATGCAATCCGAAATCGCCGTCGGTTCGGGCGGGCTGACGGGCAAAGGCTACCTGAAAGGGACGCAGAACATTCTCGGCTTCCTGCCGCGCACGGTGGCGCCGACCGATTTCATCTATTCCGTGATCGCGGAAGAGGCGGGCTTTGTCGGGTCGAGCGCGGTCCTGGGACTGTATGCGATCCTGCTCATATCGGGCATTCGGACGGCCACGAATGCGCCGAACCGGTACGGGCGCATTCTGGCGGTGGGCATTACCACGATGTTGTTCGGGCATATCTTCGTCAACATCGCGATGACGATCGGCCTGATGCCGATCACCGGCCTGCCGTTGCCGCTGATGAGTTATGGGGGTTCGTTCATGCTGAGCACCATGATCGGACTGGGGTTGATGCAGAGTGTCTATGTGCATCGTTATAGCAGATAGGAGAGTATATTTATGTGGGAGTATCTACGCATGTTCAGATCGAAAAAGCCGATTAAGAAGGAAATCATCGTTAACGAGGAAGGGCTTGAAACCCGGGTGGCCGTTCTTGAAGAAGGACGGCTTGAAAGCTTCGCGGTTGAACGC
>CAYRPR010000121.1:0-6577 GCA_964425945.1 uncultured Verrucomicrobiota bacterium
TCCGTCCGGGATCTTCGCGTCCAGCAGGGTTTTGACATCGGGACTCACATTCCACCTCCCATCCCCGCCACGGGCAAGGGCACAACAAAATACATGTACAGGGGCAGGACCAGGAACCCGCCCGCCAACAGGATCGCGAAAACCAGCCCGCCCGTGTAAACAACCGGCGTCCAGCGCGGACTCATCGCCCCAAGCGACTGCAACGCGCTCCAGAATCCGTGGCGCAAGTGCATGCCCAGGATGAACATCACCGCCGCGTACCCGAACGCGATCACCGGATTCTTGAACTCTTCCACGACCAGCCGGTACAGATCGCGCACCGGCTCGCCGTTGATGACGGTTTCATAATGCGCGCCGTACTTGAACATGGCCACGTGCAGGGGAACAAAGATCAGCAGGACGATGCCGGTCACAATCATCGACCGCGACGATACGGTCATCTTGCTCGGGCCATATTTTGAGGCGGTGAACACATACCGATCGGTGCGCGCGCGCCGCTTTTCCAGATAGACGCGGACACCCGAGGCGACATGAAACAGGAAAACCGCAATCAGACCGATCTCCGCTATGTACAACAGCGGCTTGGTGCTCTCGAGTTTGTGGGCGTAGAGGTTGAACAAATCGCCGTTTCCGGGAACAAACAAGGTCAGGTTGCCGGCGAGGTGCACCACGAGGAAGAGCATCAGGAAAATGCCCGTGGCCCCCATGATCATCTTCTTGCCGATCGTCGATTGCCACGTGCGAAATGCGCTCATAAGGAACCTTCCGTTAATACGGGAAATGTTTCACCGATTAAGCCATAAGCCGAATCGATTGGCAAGGGGCAGACACGGCGCGCCGCGTATTACGTTTTTAAAAATCGTAATACGCGCCACGGCCCCATCAATCCAGATTCGGTTCCGTGGACCGCTGAACCAGTTTCTCGAATTCCTCCTCGGTCATGATCCCCTTTTCGATCACGAGTTGTTTCGCGTTTTTCTTGGTCCGGAGCGATTCCTTCACCAGTTCCGCGACCTTGTCGTACCCGAGCTTGGGGTTGAGTACGGTGCCCAGCCCGCCGCTGGACTCGAAGTAGCGGTAACACGTATCGCGATCCACCCGGATGCCGCTGATGCACTTGTCGGCGAGCATGAGGCAGGTCCGCGTCAGGATGCGGAACGACCGGACGAGATTGTAGCCGGTTACGGGCATGTGGGTATTCAACTCCAACTGACCCGCGCCGGCGGCCAATTGGACGGCCTGGTCGTTGCCCATAACCTGAATGCAGGCCATGTTGGCGGCTTCACAGATGCTGGGATTGATCTTGCCCGGCATGATCGAGGAGCCGGGTTCGACGGCCGGGAGCTGGATCTCGGCGAATCCGGTGTTCGGACCCGATACCAGCAGGCGCAGATCGTTGCAGAGCTTCCCGATATCGATCGCCGTCAGGCGAAGCGCGGCGGACATGTCGGCCATGTCGGTCAGGTACTGGGTGATCTCGATGCCGTTCTCGGCATGGCGGAATTTCTTGCCGGTGATCCCGCTCAATTCCCGGGCGATGAACGGACGAAAATCCCGCTTCGTGTTCACACCGGTGCCGATGGCGTTACCACCGGCGCCGATTTCGAGCAGGCGTTCACGCGCGGCCTCGATGCGGCGCGTGTCCTTGACGAGAGCGTGCGCCCAGGCCGCGAAGGCCTGCCCCATCGTTTCCGGCACGGCGTCCTGCAGATGCGTGCGCCCGCTGCGGATCACGTCGGCGTTTTCCTTCGCCTGCGCCTGCAACGCCGCCACGAGATGGTTCACCGCCGCCAGCAGATCATCGGTCAGCATGACCGCCGCGACGCGAATGGCGGACGGGAAGATGTTGTTGGTGGATTGCCCCTTGTTGACGTCGTCGTTGGGATGGACGAGATGCCGGTCGCCCGGTTTGCCGCCGAGCGCGATACAGGCGAGATTGCCGATCACCTCGTTCGTATTCATGTTCGACGAGGTGCCCGACCCGGCCTGGAACACGTCCACGGGAAACTGTTCCTCGTAGCCGCCGCCCAGCACCTGTTGACAGGCCTTCTCGATGGCTTGCGTCTTCTCGTCACTCAACAGGCCCAGCGCCTGGTTGGCTCGCGCGCAGGCCCATTTCAGCTTGACCATACCCTGGATGATCTCGATCGGGATCGGCTCGCCGGCGACATTGAAGTTGTCCACCGACCGGGCGGTATGGATGCCGAACAGCGCATCGGCCGGCACTTCCTTTTCTCCGAGTGAATCTTTTTCTTTTCTCGTACTCATAGCTTCCATCTCTTGGGTTCCTCAGGGTGAACAATGTCCAGCCACATGGGAGCTTAAAAACGTCGTGTATTCAAGGCAATCATGAACGGATGGGATTCCGCGGGGCAACAGCGGCCATCCCCCGACAGCGGGCTTGACGGTTCGCGGGGAATTCGGGCATGCTGGACCCCTGTTTTTTCATGCCGCAACAGGAGGATTGTCATGCCGAGAATCGTACGTGGAGGCCTGATTCAAGCATCCGTGACTCATCCGGGCGATGCGGAACCCAAGAAGATCGCCCAGGCGATGACGGAGAAGCACCTGCCGCTCATCGAGAAGGCCGCCAAGGAGGGCGTTCAGGTCATCTGTCTCCAGGAACTTTACAACGGACCCTATTTCTGCGCGGAACAGCAGATCCGCTGGTATGACATTACGGAGAAGATCCCGGACGGGCCGACCACGCAACTGATGTGCGAAACGGCCAAACGTCTCGGCATGGTGATCGTGCTGCCGATCTACGAAGTGGATCTGCCCGGCGTGTACTACAACACCGCCGCGGTGATTGATGCGGATGGGCGCTTCCTCGGCAAATACCGTAAGAACCACATCCCTCACTGTGCGCCGGGCTTCTGGGAGAAGTTCTATTTCAAGCCCGGCAACCTGGGCTATCCGGTGTTTGAAACCGCCGTGGGCCGGATCGGCGTGTACATCTGTTACGACCGGCATTTCCCGGAAGGCGCGCGCGCCCTCGGCCTCAACGGCGCCGAGATCGTGTTCAATCCGTCCGCCACCGTGGCCGGCCTGAGCGAATATCTCTGGAAACTGGAACAGCCCGCTCATGCGGTGGCCAATCAGTATTTCATCGGCGCGATCAACCGCGTCGGCCGCGAGAAGCCGTGGGATATCGGCGAATTCTACGGGCAATCCTATTTCTGCAGTCCGCGCGGCCAGATGCTGGCCGAGGCGAGCCGGGACAAGGACGAGCTGGTTGTGGCCGACATGGACCTCGACCAGATCGTCGAAGTCCGAAACGTCTGGCAGTTCTTCCGGGATCGTCGCCCGGAAACGTATGACGCGCTGACGTCCCTTTAGGGGAATGATTGACGGTTAATGGTTGATGGGAAGCGGGCAAGGAGGGTTGAAGGATGAGTGACGAACTGTGCGCGGATCTCAGTCCCGAGGAATTACAGCGTGTAGCGGGCAGTCCGCTGTATAACGAGGATCTGGCGCCGGTCGCCAGTACGGCCCGCAAATGGAAGATGATCAACATCGCCCACCTCTGGGTGGGGATGTCGGTCTGTATCCCGACCTACATGCTGGCGAGCAGTCTGATCGCGGGCGGCATGAACTGGTGGCAGGCGATCCTGACCGTGGCGCTCGGCAACCTGATCGTCTGCGTGCCGATGCTGTTGAACGGGCATGCGGGAACCAAGTATGGCATTACGTTTCCGGTATTCGCGCGCGCGTCGTTCGGCACATTCGGCACGCATATCGCCTCGGTCCTGCGCGGCATCGTGGCGTGCGGCTGGTTCGGCATCCAGACCTGGATCGGCGGATACGCCATCTACCGCCTCCTGCTGATCATCTGGCCCGGTCTGGCCGATACCGCCGTCATCGCGATGTTGAGCACGGAACATATCAGCGTGAATGTCGCGCAGTTGATTTGCTTCCTGCTGTTCTGGCTGCTCAACGTCGGACTCTTCGCCTGGCGCGAAATGGACAGCATCAAGTATGTCGAGGACTGGGGCGCGCCCCTGCTGATTGCCATGGGTTTCGCCCTGTTGATCTGGGCCTATATCAACGCGGACGGATTCGGTCCCATGCTGTCCCAGCCCGACCGGTTCGAGACCAGCGGTGATTTCTGGCGTGCGTTCTTCCCGGGCCTGACGGCCATGGTCGGATTCTGGGCGACGTTGTCGCTGAACATTCCCGATTTCACGCGCGAGGCGCGGTCGCAGAACGACCAGATGCTGGGCCAGTTCCTCGGTCTGAACACGACCATGCCTTTTTACGCCTTTGTCGGCGTGGCCGTGACCAGCGCGACGGTCGTGATCTTCGGCGAGGCGATCTGGAATCCCGTGGACTTGCTCGCCCGCTTCGATAATGTCACGCTGATGCTGATCTCCATGTTTGCGCTCGCCCTCGCGACGCTGACCACCAACATGGCCGCCAATATCGTCGCCCCGTCCACCGCGTTCTCCAATTTCGTACCGCGGTTGATCAGCCTGCGCGGCGGCGCGATCATCACGGGCATCATCGGTATCCTGATGATGCCCTGGAAACTGGTCGCCGATCCGCATGGCTACATCTTCACCTGGTTGATCGGCTATTCCGCCCTGCTCGGCCCGATCGGCGGCATTCTGATCTGCGACTATTTTGTCCTGCGGCGCACCCGCCTGGATCTGGCCGGGTTATATGACACGCGGGGTCCGTACCGCTACACGGGGGGAATCAA
Source organism: uncultured Verrucomicrobiota bacterium (assembly GCA_964425945.1). Lineage (GTDB taxonomy): Bacteria > Verrucomicrobiota > Kiritimatiellia > SLAD01 > SLAD01 > CAYRPR01. Next base: position 4,703 of record CAYRPR010000121.1, read on the forward strand.
CGCGCGCGCGTTCATTGCGCTGATCCTCGGCATTGCGCCCAATATCCCCGGTTTTCTTACGGAAATCGGCCGCATGCACGCGTCGCCCCACTGGGTTACGGTGTATCATTACGCCTGGTTCATCGGTTTCGGCATATCCTTCATCGTCTACTGGGCGCTGATGGCGTTCCGCGCGGACGCGCGGGCGTCGCGCGCCTGAAAAGAGCGAGGACTTTGCTATTGAATAAATCCGGGCGATATCCGATGATGCCCCCCATAGGCACTGTGTTAACCAACCACCAACCATATGGGGGAACAAACATGAAGAAAGTACTGTTGGGCCTCGCGGCCCTGGCGATCAGCGTTTCGCTGTTGACCGCCTGCGGCCAGAAGCAGGAAGCCCCGGCGAGCAGCGCGCCGGCCGGCATGATGGAAGTCGAGTCCACGTTGATCCAGTCCGTGGGTTACGATGCCGCGGCCCAGGAGATGACCTTCATCCTGCGCACGGGCGACGAAATCTATACCTACAAGAACGTGCCGCAGACCGTCTACGACGAGCTGATGGCCGCCGAGTCGAAGGGCTCGTACTACCGCATGAACATCCGCGACAAGTACGAATTCACGACGAAGTAAATCGAAACGCGTGCAAACGAAAATAGCCGCCCCGCGCAAGCGGAGCGGCTATTTTTTTTCTATGGTTGGATAGCCTACCGGTCGCGAGGGGCGCGCTCTTCACGGGGCCGCGCTTCGTTCACGCGCACCGGCCGTCCGGCAATGTCCTGATTGTTCAGTGCCTCGATCGCCTTGTTACCTTCATCCGAGCTCGGCATTTCAACAAAACCGAAACCGCGCGAGCGACCGGTGAATTTGTCCTTGATGACCTGTGCGGACGAAACCTGACCGTACTGCTCAAACGCGGTGCGCAGATCGTCATCCGTTGCCTTGTAGGAGAGATTCCCTACATATATGTTCACGTACCGTACTCCTTGTCTAGCCACCCTCATCAGAGTCCGGGAGCTGGTGGCACACAGCCCTTGGACCACAACCGTAACGCGACGAATCTAGGAAAACGCACTTTGCAGTGCAAGCAGAATTATGAATGCAACGGGTAATACCCCACCGGAAGAATAGAGATTCCAAGCGCCCGGCCGCATGATGCCGATCGTCCGCGGCGCCATGATACCCTACTCGCGCGGAAGCACCTCCACCCGAAGTCGCTCCCCGAATGCGCCGCCCCCCTGCATCTGGGCCCGCAGCGTCCAGACACCGGGCTCGCTCGGCGTCCAGTTCACCTGCGCGCGCCGGCCGAATGGCGTCTGCGGAAGCGGCAGATACTGCGGGCGGAAATCCGCCCGCTCCGCCACCAGCCGGACCACCCCCTCCCCCCCGGCCCGCGATGCGACCCAGGTGGATGGCCCGCTGTTGATCAACTCCAAGCGCAGGGTCTGGCCCGCGACGCATCGGATCGCGTCGCCCGGCGCGCGACCGGCGGGTTGCCCGTCCACCACCAGGGTCCCCCATTCCGCGTTGAGGCGGTCGCGCAACAGGCGCTCGTCGAGCTTCAGATCGGTGGATGGTTTTCCGAATCCAAGCGGCCGGATCTCCTCTATGCGACCGGACAGGATATCCCCGCGATACACATCCCGCCACGGTTCCCGGAGATCGGCGAAGCGACCGCGATCCGCGTAGAGATCCATCTCGCGGCCCGCCCATTCCGCCGGCAAGGCGCGCGGCTCCCTCAAGCGATTGGCGGTCTGGCGATACACATCGCGTACGGGCCGCCAGGAGCGGTCGCGGTTGACCTGCCCGTAGTCGGGACCGCGGACGGACGGCGAAAAGGTCCGGACAAAACCACCGGCGGTATGCGTACGGTACAACAGATCGTGAAACAGACGA
>CAYRPR010000122.1:0-6551 GCA_964425945.1 uncultured Verrucomicrobiota bacterium
AAAATATTTCCCGAAGCCGGAGCAGACCCTGCGAAAGCTGAAGGCCATGGGTCTGCACACGTCGCTGAACGACCATCCGGGTTATGACAACTACGATCCGCTCCCCGCGAACGACAGTCATATTCCCGTCATCCAGAAGAAGCTGGGCGCATTGCCGCATCTGGGGCAATGGTCGTGCGACTGGTCGCGCAAGGATGCGTTGAAGGTCTGGCGCGATCATCTGCTGGGCCCGTTCTTTGATCAGGGGATGGATTTCTGGTGGGTGGACGGCTGGATCCGGTCGCCGTTCGGATCGCTCGACAGCCAGCTCTGGGCGAACGAGCACTACTACGAACTATCCGAGGAAAAGACCGGCAAGCGCGGCCTGATACTGTCCCGCTGGGGCGGGGTGGGTTCCCACCGTTACCCGGTGCAGTTCTCCGGCGACACGCCTTCGGAATGGCATATGCTCAAGGAGCAGATCGCGTTCACCGCCTCCTCTTGCGGTCTGGGGGCGGTGTATTGGTCACACGATATCGGCGGATTTTTCAATCGGGAGGTGGACGAGGAATTGTACGTACGCTGGTGCCAGTTCGGCGCCATGAGTCCGGTCTTCCGCACGCACAGCGATCACGGTATCCGCGAGCCGTGGAAATTCAGTTCCACAGCCAGGAAGTTGTTCCGGAAACAAACGCATATCCGCTATGCGCTGGCGCCGTACTTCTACGGCCTCGCGCGCGAAGCGCACGACACCGGACTGCCTATCGTCCGGCCCTTGTATCTGGAGTACAATGATAATGATGGGGGTGCGCTATACCGCAAGCATCAGTACACGATCGGCGGTGACCTGCTGGTGATTCCCGCGGACGGCGCGGTTGATCCGCGTACGGGCGTGTATCGGAAGCGGGCCTACTTCCCGCAGGGCGCGTGGTACAGCCTCGAGACCGGCGATGTCGTGTACGGTATGCACGATGCGACAATCTCCATCCCGCTGGAGATCATTCCGACCTATGTAAAGACAGGCGCGATTATTCCGTCCCAGCCGGTTCAGGAGTCGCTGGGCACGAAGCCGCCATCCGAAATCCATTTTGACTACTTCACCGATCCGCTTAAGACATCCGAGTACGTTCTGTATGAAGACGACGGAGAGACCCTGGATTATCGCAAGAAGCAATTTGCCCGCACAACGGTGAAGGCGAAGGCCGACGCGGACACGATTGATATCAGCGTGTCGGAGCCCAAGGGTTCCTACCGCGGCATGCCGAAACGGCGCACGTATGTCCTCCGGGCTCTGATGGGTCAAGAGGACCGGGTTGCATCCGTCGAGGTGCGGACCGGCAAGGGGCAGTGGCTGAATACTCGTCACCGCATGACCTCGGCCTGCCTTGCCGGCACGGTTCGTTCCGCGCGCCGGTTCTGCGAAGTCCGGGTCGATACGCGGGGGAAACCCGTTGTCGTTCGGATTCGCACAAAATCCTAATACACTACACCGCAGCGCGTTATCAAATGTCCGGGTTCACACTTTAAAAGGTGTGGGCCCTGCGTCGAGGGAAGGCATGACGCATCTTGCTTGCGGGGAGTGGATGGGCCCGTGTTTACGACCTGTCCATGCTCAAACCAGCCGCAGTATTTCATCCTGTAATCAGCGGGCGCAATCTGTATGCTGCTGTTGAGCAGGTTCTCTGTCAGCCGGTCTAAATGGAGTTGTCATGAAGAAGCTATTTGTCGTTGCCATTACCCTCATCTGCGTTGCGGCGCAGGCCGAAACGGAATGCCCGCTCAAGCGGGTTGTCCTATTCACCAGCGGCGTGGGATACTTTGAACGGCATGGAGAGGTAACGGCCGATGCGCCGCTCGCCCTGAACTTCCGCGAGGATCAGATCAACGACTTCATCAAGTCGGTCGTGATACAGGATCGTGGCGAGGGGGCGGTATCCGTCGTCACCTACGACTCGCGCGATCCGATCGACCGGACACTCCGCTCGTTCGCAGTGGACCTGTCCGACAATCCGGGGCTGTACGATATCCTGCAACGCATTCGCGGCGCCCGGCTCCGGGTGTACGTATCGGCGACCGAACTGAACGGACGGGTGGTCAGCGTGGAGCGGCATACGCGCGTTGCGGACGGCCTTCAGTTCGATGTCGAGCACCTCAACCTCGCCACCGCCGACGGCCTGCGAAGCATTGCGCTGACGGAGATACAGTCGATCGAGATTCTTGACGAGGCGATCGCCCGCGACATGCAGGCGGCCCTCGATGTACTGGTGCGCAACCTGGATCGCTCCCGCAAACAGGCCCAACTGTCATTCACGGGAGGGCCGCGCTCCGTCTCAGTGGGGTACATGCTCGAAGCGCCGCTGTGGAAGGCGAGCTACCGACTGGTCCGTCGCGAGGACGGGGTTCTGCTTCAAGGATGGGCGCACGTTGAGAACCAGCTCGATGAAGACTGGCAGGATGTTGAACTGACCCTGGTATCGGGGCGGCCAATATCCTTCATCCAGAATCTCTATGACCCCATCTATGTGAAACGACCGGAAGTGAAACAGGAACTGCACGAAGGCGTCGTCCCGCCGGAACACAAAGCGCGGCCGACACGAGCATCGCACGAACGCGCCGGGGTGCCGGCCATGGCGATAACCGGTTTTTCTGCGGCCCCCGACGATCCGTGGTCTGATTGGGGAGAGGGTATGGACCTGCATCCCCAAGTCACGAGCGCCGAGTCAGGCGAGTTGTTCACGTACCGTATCGCCGAGCCGGTCAGTGTGATGCGACAGCAATCCGCGATGATTCCGGTGGTCAACACCATGATCGAGGGCGAAGCGCTTTCGATCTATAATGCGACCACTCATGCGCGCCATCCGATGAACGGATTGGAGATCCGGAACACGTCCGATCTGCAATTGATGGCCGGCCCCGTCACGGTGATTGATGAGGGGGTGTACGCGGGCGACGCGCGCCTTCCTCATACGCAGGCCGGTGAGACGCGCCTGCTGTCCTATGCCCTCGACCTGGCCTGTGACGTGTCGATGGATCCCGCCAAGGCGCGCGGCGCGGAGGAGATCGTGTCGCTGAAGCTGGCAAGCGGTATCCTGACCGTCCGGCGCGAAATGTCCAAGAGCGTCGGTTATTTCGCAAACAATCAACGGGATCGCGAGCGGACGTTGATCATTGAGCATGCCATTCAGGCCGGTTGGGATCTGGTCGAGCCGGCGAAGGAGATCGAGCGGACGCCGGAGCATTATCGTTTCCGGATTGCCATGCCGGCGAAGGGATCGACGGAGTTGACCGTGACCGAGAAGCGGTTGATCAGCCAGACCATCAGCATCTCGTCCTTGCGTTCGGATCAAATCGAGATCTATCTGCGCGCGAAGAGCATTTCCAAACCGGTTCAGGCCGCGCTGAGTCGGATCCTGTCGGCGCAGACGGAACTGGCCGATCAACGGAAGGCCCTGTCAGATTTGGATCAGTCGCTGGTTACGCTGGAACGCGATCAGGAGCGTACGCGCAAGAACATGGAGGCCAGCGCGCGCCCATCGGATACGTACGCCACGTTTGAGCGGCGTCTGCTGGAGCAGGACCGTGAGATTCAGCGCCTGCGCAAGGAACGGGATGGTCTGGCCCTGGTTGTGCGCAAGAAGGAGGCGGAACTGCAGGCGTACATCATGGAATTAGATGTTGAGTAGGGGGGCGGCATCCTGCAAGATGCCGCCGGTTCAGCAAGGGAGCGAATATGGGATCCACGAGACTACAGGCAACCTCGGCAGACTACGAGCCGATTCTCCACCATCCGGCCGTCGGAAACGTGCTGGCGATTGCGGCGGCGGTCAGTTTCCAGTTTCTGTGCATGATCCTTTCCATCGTCGGTCCGGCGGGCGTGGCGACACCCCATTACCGCCAGAACCTGCTGGCGTTTCTTGCGGTCCTGTTCATCACCATGAGCCTCAGCGGGCTGGCCGTGTACTCGAAGATGAAGCGTCGCGAGCGGGACGACAGTCCGATCCCGATCTGGTCGGTCGGTTTGCTGGTGGTTTGCGCCTTCATCCTGGTCGCCCTGACCATGGGACTGCTGAAGATCTGAAGGGCCTCGGTCTCGCCGATTCCCGCCGATTTCGCTATTGCCTTGCCCCGAAAAGTTGCTAGTTTACTGCATTAAACCGAAACGACTATGTTCACAGAGGGAGCCGGGATGAAATACCCCAAATTTGCAGTCGCCCTGATCGCGGTATCGTTTTTCCTGACCGAGACGCCCGCGCCCGCCCAAGCGGAGTTGAATCTCTTCGAAGAGGCCCCCTGGACGGCCACGTTTGGCCTGGGACGCATTCGATTCGAGGGGGACCAGGTCGTGGAGGATGGAAATTATCTGGCCCTTAAACTCGGTTACAGCCTCGATGCGCGATGGACGGCGGAAATGGGAATCGATCTTGCCCCGAATCTGAACAACCGCGATTTCGGCGATAGCGCGCGCCGCTCCCTGAGTGACGACATCTGGCTGGTTCGGCTCGGACCGGATATTCTATTCCACCTGCGGAACACGGAGAACATGCGCTTTGATCCCTACTTGTTCGCCGGGGTGGGGGCTTATCTCGCGGAAGAACAGTTTCTCTCCGGAAAGGTCGAGCCGTACGGTGCCGTGGGCATGGGACTATTCTACCACTTCAGTGACGAATGGGCGTTACGCGGTGAAGTGCGCGGCGTGCTCGTCGGCAGTAAGACGGACCAGAACCTCTGGAGCACGATCGGCGTGACCTGGCGTTTTGGTGCGCGCCAGCCGCCGGAATACCGTCTGACGGGTGGCGAACTGGATAGCGATGGAGATGGATTGCCCGATTGGCTGGAACTCCAGATCGGAACCGATCCGTTCAATCCGGATACGGACGGGGATGGTCTTTCGGACGGCGAAGAGCATCTCGTCTATTTCACGGATCCGCTCAATCCGGATACCGATTACGATGGCCTGACCGATGGCGCCGAAGTGCATGTTTATGGCACCGACCCCCTCAATCCGGATACGGATGGCGGCGGTGTCCGCGACGGCCATGAGGTGATGGAGGACGGCACCGATCCATTGGATCCGACCGACGACCTGCAGTTGTTCACGCTCAATATCGAGTTTGACTATGACAAGGCGGATCTGCGCTCGATCTATCACGATGAACTGGACGTGGTGGGCAAAGTGCTTCAGCGGGATCCCGGCGCCACGGCTCGCATCGAAGGGCACGCGGATCGTCGGCCCAAGTCCGAGCGCAATTATAATATCCGCCTGTCGGAACGTCGCGCCCGCGCGGTCATGAACTACCTGGTCAATGTCGGCGGCATCTCGGCGGATCGCTTGACGGCCCACGGGTATGGATTCGACCGCCCGGTTGCCCCGAACGACTCCGAGGAGAACATGCAGAAGAACCGCCGGACGGAGATCTATATCCGCCCGACAAAAGGCGGACCGCCGGAGGACTAATCACCGCCGGATTCAATCCGGCGCCGCGACGAGAATCTTGGCGGCCGGGCCCGCGCCGAGGGAGACCGTATTCCGGTTTCGCAGTTGAACCGTCACGGCTTCCGCAAACGGATCCTGCCGCACGATGGTTACCGTTTCGCCGGGGATCAGCCCTTTTTGCTCGAGGAATTGGAGGAAGGGCGCGTCCTGATCCGTGATCCGCACGATCTTGCGCGGTTCTCCTTCCGGACAATCCGTGAGGCTCTGGAGATCCATTTCCTCAATCTTCCCCTTCGCCGTGGGAATCGGGTCTCCATGGGGATCAAACCGGGGATAGTCGAGTAGCGCATCCATGCGATCCAGGACCTTGTCGGACAGGGCGTGCTCGAGATGTTCCGCCTCTTCGTGCACCTCCGCCCAGCTTAAGCCGAGAATATTTACGAGAAACAGTTCCAGGATGCGGTGGCGCCGCAGAACGTGCAGGGCCAACTGATTGCCCCCGCGCGTCAGCCGGATACCCTCCCGCGGCTCGTACACAACCAGGCCGGAATCCGCCAGGGTCTTCACCATGGCCGTCGCCGTTCCCGGCACGACGCCCATCGCCAAAGCCAGTTTGCCCATCGGGACCAACTGCCCGGCCGCTTCCTGCTGCTGCAGATAGATCTGCTTGATGTAGTTCTCGACGGTACTCGTTGCCATAAAGCGCCTCTCCATGCCGTTCCGCAAGGATCCATACCCGGACGCTTGACAAATATCAAATCCAAATTATCATTTCGGATAATCATATCAAGTATTTTGACCACCAAAAATAGATCGCGAATGGAGATGCCGACGTTATGAGCAGATGGATCCTGGCGCTGTTCCTGTGTCTAGGGGGGTTAGGATGCGGCCGGCCGGCGGCCCCGTCCCGAACCGGCGACGGACCCTATCAGATTGTCGCAACGGTTGCGATGGTGGCCGATATCGCCCGGGAGGTGGCGGGCGAGCGTGCGGTGGTACATGGCCTGATCGGCGAGGGCGTCGATCCCCACCTGTACGCACCGAGCCGTTACGATGTGGTCGCGCTGATGAACGCCGATGTGATTTTCTATGTCGGACTGATGCTTGAAGGCAAGATGGGCGATTCACTGGTGCGTGT
>CAYRPR010000123.1:0-2699 GCA_964425945.1 uncultured Verrucomicrobiota bacterium
CCAGCGTCTGCGCTTCCACGCCCTGCGACGCATCCACCACCAGGATCGCGCCTTTCCCGCCTTGAAGATGGACGCGCAAGGGATCGATGGAATCGAGATCGGCAATATGCGATTCAACCCAGGCCCGGTTGATGTGCCGCATCCGGATCACTTCCACGCCGTTCAGAAACGTATTGCGAAGAGAAACCCACGCTATACGACGCACTTCGCGATCGGATATGCCCTCGCCCAGCACCTCCCGGATCCTATCGTGCGCAGTCCGCACGCGCGATCGCATCAGCTTGTGCGCCAGCCAGGCCAGGCCGATGCCGATGCGCATGGCCGCCCGCTCGGGAATGATATTGAGCACGCCGTACAGGAACCGGAGCGCCGCGTATTCGGCTATGTGCTTGATGCGGTACTTCATGCCGGTCCATCATGCGACCGGCACGGATCGAAACCGATGCTCGTTTCCTTACTTTTCTGTAAGGATTGTCCCGCTATCGCCCCGATCAGGTGTTCGGCGCACGGCCGGCAACCACCGGAGAACGGTCAACAAGGCCAGTAAGACCGTCAAAATTGGGCCAAACGGCTGATCCGCCAGCAGGGCCATGACAAAAGCCGTCATATAGACGACAACGCCAATTGCGATCGTGACCGCCAGGGCCCGAGTCCATCCATCCACCAGCACGAAGCCGATCCATGACGGAACAAAAAGCAGGGCGAAGGCCGGAAGGGCCCCCATGGAGATCGTGCCCAGCACCGTCGCCGCCACCACCATCGATCCAAAGATAAAACGATGCCGCCACGCCGGCAGGCGGTTGGCCACGAAGAAATCCGGAAAGAAGCGTTGCTTCAATAAACGGGGTGAAAGCCATCGCACACTCGCCAGCAGTATCAACAGAGCAATCGCGGATGCCCATAGGTGCGGCGTGAATGTGAAGTAGAGTTGGCCGCGCAACAGGGATTCGCCGATGATTTCGCCATGGTCGCTGTTTGCGCCAATCAACAGCGCCAACGACCAGCCGGCCAACATCATCAGCGCGTAATGATTGTTGGTTGCGCGGGGCAGAATGGGGAGAATCAGCATCGCAACCCCGGCCGCTCCGAATGCGCCGGCCATGACAGGGATATGCAGGGGCAACGCGGCCATGCCGCCGGCCGCGGCGATCTGGGACAGTCCCAACCCGGAAAGCCAATCGTTACGCATGCGCAGGAACGCACCGGTCAAGCTCAGCAAGACGGCCAGGCAAAGTCCCGTGATAAATGGGACGCGGAACAGTGGATCGAACAGGATGAGCCAACTCATGGCGTCAGTTCCACAACTTCCGTGCAATGACGCCGAAGGAACTCGCCCTCATGACTCACCACCAGCACAGCGCGGTCATTCGGCAAGGCCTCCATCATCCCGGACACCGCCTCCTGGGCGTATTCGTCCAGGTTATTTGTCGGTTCATCCAGTAAGACGAGGCGCGATGATCCGCACAGGCAAGCCATGGTCTGAAGCAGTTGGAACTGCCCTCCGCTCAGGCGGCTCAGCGGGATATCCATCAGGTACCGTACGCACGCCGGCGGTCGATCCGGCTCGGCGCCCAGCAGGGCGAACAGCTCGCGGCCGAGCAACGGCAATTCCGGCGGACGTTCAGGACGCTGCCAATGATGACTGATCGTGGCTGCCGGGTGACGTCGCAGTTCACCGGAGAAGACGCGCGCTTGTCCGGTTATAGCGCGCAGGAGGGTGGATTTGCCCGATCCGTTCGGACCGCCGAGCCCCAGCACGTGCCCCGCGCGAACGGAAAAGGACACCGGTCCCACAACCGGCCGGGCATAGCCGGCGACGACTTGCGCCATCCCGATAAGTTCCACATCACTCACGGAATGCCTCCAGCGATTCCACCCAGCGATCAATCATCAGGAAGTACGCTTCCACATCGCCCTCCGCCGCAACCTGTGCCGGCAAGCGGACTGATTTCCATCCCAGCTCACGCGACAGGAACTCGCCCGGTTGAGCCGGATGGTACTCCATGGACCAGATCACTCCATCCAGCCCCTTCAGCTTCTGTACCAGGGATCGCAGGTGAGACGCCGTCGGCGGGATGCCCGGCAGGGGTTCGATGTAACCCAGCGCTTCGACGCCCAGATACCGGAGCAGGTAATCATGATCCGAGTGATACGCCAAAACACCCGGCGCGGATGCGGCACGCGCCCGCCATTGTGGTGTCCGGTCGCCCACTTGTCGCGCAAACGATTCCGCATTGGCCCGGTACAGGTCGGCCGACTTCGGATCCAAGGACGCCAGACGCTCCGCCCATGCGAATCCGATTTGCGCCATACGTTCCGGGTCGAGATAGATGTGCGGATTCCCGGCTGTATGCACATCGACCAGCGCCCGGTCCGCCGGTTTATCCGCGCCGATCCGCTCAACCTGTTCCGCTGCTTCGAAGTATCCGGACTGGCCGGGAAGAATCCGGGGATTATGCGCACCGCGCAGGGCCGCCGGAAGCCAGCCCACCTCCAGATCCGCGCCGACGGCCAGGACCAGATCCGCCCGCCGCAAAGCCGCCATCATGCTCGGCCTCGCTTCGAGATAATGCGGATCGCGGTTGGACGGCGCCAGCACGCGCACGTCGACGGCATCACCGCCGACGGCGCGCGCCAGCATGCCCAGATTCGGCACGGTCGTCACCACGCGAATCTCCGCGCGCGTGACCGTGCCGACC
>CAYRPR010000123.1:2709-6551 GCA_964425945.1 uncultured Verrucomicrobiota bacterium
CGACCCCAATCGCCAGTAACAGAGCGACCCCCCCCACCCTTCCGCCTTTGTCAAGGCTTCGGCGGCGAAATCGGGCGTACTTGGACAGGGAGCCAAACCGCCCGTAGCGCCCTGCTCCCGCAGGGCGCATGCGGCGCATGACGATGGCGAGAACTCCCTGCTGGAGCAGGGAGCTACGAATCCGGAAACAGGCTCTTAACCTATGCACCATACAATCCCATCTAGAACGCATGGGCGCCATGCACGCCCAGGCTCATGCTGTACTGAATCGAGAACATCCAGGCGTCGTGTTTCCCGTTCCCCTCGCCGTGATCGTCCTCCGACAGGTCCGTATAGCTGGCTTGGGCTCGAATACGGGAGAATTCCGTGGGCGCATAGGAGACCTGACCGGTATAGCGGTAGGATGTGCCGAAGTCTTCCGCCTCCCCGTGATCGAATCCGTCGTTCATGATGCCCAGCACGTCGAGTCGCAGTCCGGCATTCCAGCGCGGGGCGAATCCGTACACCGCCTGAACGTACAGACCGTCCTGCTTCCAACGCTGGTCCTGGTGAATCTCGCCATCGCCGTGGAAATCCAGGTCCAGTTGGCGGTAGATGTATTCGCTCTGCAGGACGAAATTCCGGTGTCCCATGGCGCCCTTGCCGTCATACTTGTAGACGAAGTCAGCGCCCGCGAACCAGCCGTCGCCGTCCCAGGTATCGCGGTCGCCATCTTCGTGTTCGGCCTCCATTTGGAATATCCGGCTGTACCCGCCGCATACGCCGAGTTGAAGCGCATGATGCTCGGCGATATCCGGCGCCAGTTTGGCGAAGCCGGTGAACAGGCGCGGGCCGTTCTTCTCGCGAAAATCGCCGTGTTCATCCTCTCCGATATAGCTGGCGATTCCTTCGCTTTCACCCTGCAATGCCTCAAGTCCAAGGCGGATGTAGGTTTCCGCGGGCGGCAGCCAGGACAACTGGACGCCGACCTCGTTCAGGCCTTCCTCGCCGAAGAAGAATTCCCGCATCCACGGTGCATCCACAAACAGCCAGTTGTGCGGGTGCTGTTTGTTGATATAGCCGACATCGCTGAGGAACTTGCCGCCCTTCACTTGCAGGCCCGCGGGCAGCATGCGCGTGGTGACGAACGCCTCCTCCACCTCCACCGTATCCTCCGTGAACGCGATCGTGGCCAATGCATCGAAGTACGGATCAACGGAGCCGGACAGGGTCAGTTCGATCTCGCGCAACTGGAATCCCTCCTCCAACCCGTGACCATGATCGTGATCATGCCCCCGGATGAAACCCGGTGGTCCCTCCAGATCACGTGATATATGCGTGTAGGTGAAATCCAGGATCGCGGAAACGGCCGGATTGAATTCCGTACCGCTAGCGACCGGCGCTACGCGATCACTCAATTGAAGCGCCCGCATGCGCAACGGCACGGGATCCAATGGATCACTGACCGGTCCACGCGCCTCCTCCGCGGGCAATGAACTCGCCATGATGAAACCCAGAGCGACCGGCGCGAGATAACGCGCCCCGACATTCGATATACGAAACATTACAACTCCTTATGAGAAACGGATGAATCTGCATGGAGCCGGCGTCATGCCGGACCCACGACAAGTACGATTCAACCCATCACAGGAGGCGCACGGGGCGCGGTGGCGGGAGAGAGAACGTCAAGAGCAACATCGGGGAACGGTGAGAAGGGGAAAAGAGAGACCGGAGCATCGGACACCCCCTCGACCAGCGTATCCGTCTGTCCGTCATGCGGCTTGTTGGACGACAGGAGCGCGCATACCACGCACGGATGAGCGGACGCCGCATCATTCGAGGGATCGGTGTGCGCGACCGGTTCATGATCGGCGTGGGCAACATGCGCCGCCGCATGTTCAAACACATGCGCAACGGGGAATACCAGCCAGGCAAGCAGGACCGCGGCGAGGATGTAACCCGCCGGCCGCCGCGTCATGGTCAGTGTGGAATGGGAATTCTTCATGCGCTTCACTTGAACCATTCAGTCATCATATATTAATTGAGTCCTCTGTCAATCCGGTCGCGGCGCCCCGCCACCCCCATGCTCCTTTCCGCAGTCCTTCCACCGCATCACGGTCTCCCTGTGGCACGGGCCTCCTGGCCCGTGGTCCTTTTCGCGGTCACCTCACTCCGTCACGGGCTGAAAGCCCGTGCCACGCCGGCCGCTCCTGCACACATTGACGAATGGCCTCAATGCGGGAGCCACATGGGTGCGGCGACTTGTTAAAGCATTATTGCGCGCCGGTCGAATTTCCGGTATCCCTATCCGCTTCTTGTCTCAGATGGTTCTCAGTCATGTCGAACGAACAGCAAAGCGCGCCCGCCCCCACCCCGGTCTATCCCGGCGGCTACCGCGAAATATTCCGGGTGGCGTATCCGCTCATGATCAGCATGGGCTCCTTCACGCTGATGCAGTTCGTCGACCGGATGTTTCTGGCTTGGCACAGCGCGGTCTCAATCCAGGCCGCTACGCCCGCCGGCATTCTGTCCTTCACACTGATCTGCGGATTCATGGCCCTCGCCGGCTACGCCAACACCTTCGTCGCGCAATACTACGGCGCGGGCGATCCCGTGGGCTGTTCCCGGTCCACGGCGCAGGGATTCTACCTGTCCCTGCTGTCCCTGCCCCTGATCCTGATGCTGATCCCCTTTGGCCGTATGGTGATCCATATCAGCGGCCATCCGCCGGAGGTGATCGAGGAGGAACTGGCCTATTTCACGATTCTGATGATCGGCGGTTTCACGGCGCCGCTCGGTGCGGCCATCAGCAGTTTCTACACCGGCCGCGGCCGGACGCTGATCACGATGAACGCCACGATCGCGTCGAATGTCGTCAATCTCGTGCTCGATTACGGGATGATCTTCGGCCATTTCGGATTTCCTGAAATGGGCATCCGCGGCGCGGCATGGGCGTCGGTCATTGCCGGCTTCGTCATGCCCGCGATCCTGTTTACGCTCTATTTTGCGCGTTCCACGGATGCGGTGTTCAAGACGCGCTCTCATTTCGGGTTCGACGCGGCCTTATGTTGGCGGATGATCAAATACGGATTTGCCTCCGGCCTGCATCTCGCGCTCGATATCGGTGCGTTTTCGGTGTTTGTCATGCTTACCGGCCGCCTGGGTTCCGCCGCGTTGGCGGCGAGTAATATCGCGCTGAGCATCAACATGCTCGCGTTCCTCCCGATGATCGGCATCAGCATCGCAACCACGACCCTGGTCGGCCAGTATCAGGGGCGGCGCGAACCGGATATTTCCGAGCGGGTCGGATGGAACTCAATGAAGCTCGGCACGCTGTACATGGGCCTGATCGGCCTGACCTACGTGCTCTTTCCCGAATTTTACTTCTCGTTCTTCACCCGACACGGGGCGGAGGGGGTCCCGCTGGAGGAATTACTGGCGATCGGTCGCGGCCTGTTGATCGTGATGGCGATTTGGGGGTTGCTCGACGCGGCGAATATCATTCTGTCCGCCGCGTTGAAGGGCGCGGGGGATACGAAGTTCGTGATGTATTTCTCGCTGGCCCTGGCGTGGGGTGTGCTGGTCGCCGGGGAGGTGGTTCTAGTGTTTGTGCTGAAGGCGGGCATCTTCGCTGTCTGGTCGTGGACCTGCTTCTATATCACGTTGTTGGCGGGCGGATTCGCGTGGCGATTCCGAACCGGCGTATGGAAGCACATCGATCTGCTCGGCGCCAGCGTGCCCATCCAGCCCGACCGTCCCGGGGCCGAAGGCATGGTGGCGGTGGATTAAAGCCCTACATGAGCGACGCTTGAAGTTCCCCCCGTTTTTTGGACAGGTCGTTAAGCAAAGATAATGAGATATTG
>CAYRPR010000124.1:0-924 GCA_964425945.1 uncultured Verrucomicrobiota bacterium
CGAATCCTTGAGCCCCAATTCGACTTCCGGATTCCCTTCGGCGGCGCGAACCCACAATCGCAGCATCGCGTATTCGCCGAGGTCTGCGTCGTTCAGGAAGATGTAATGGCCCCCGCCGGCCTCCGGTACGACGGAACGGCGGATCCAGCCCGAGCCGCCTCCTGGATGGTTGGTGTACACGATGTCGAAGACGTTGGTCATTTCGGCCGGAAACCAACCGTCGGCGTTTCCGCCGAGCGTGTTGGGGTTCATGCCGTTGTTCCAGTCGAGATCCAGGCGTCCGGCGGGATCCAATTCGAGTATCTGTTCGAGCGCGAAGGGGCTGGAAAGCTGGGGCTGGGCGTTGTCGAACGCCTGCACGGCGTAGCGCACCTCGTTCGCGTTCTGTCCGTCGATGGCGCTATCCGTGTAAGGGTAGCGATGGCGCGGTTCGATCCAGTGGGTCACCTCCTCGAAGCCGCTGTCGCCGTCCTGGCGCCGCCACACGCGCAGTCCGACCACGTCGCGGTCCAGCGAGTCCGGATGCCAGGTGATGGCCGGGTGCGGGCCGATCTGCGCCACGCCAAACCCCTCATCGGGCCGCGCAGGTGGAATGGTATCGCCGGTGAAGGCGACGCCGTCGATGTCCAGACCGCCGCCTTCCGGATTCAGAAAGGCGAAGGTGATGCCGTTGAGATCGCCCGGCCACGTGTCGGTCGCGACGTCGCCCGTCAGGCAGAACGCCTCCAGCGGAATCTTCACGCGTGTCCAGTTGGTCGGGGTCGCGCCGCCGGCGTAATCGGCCAGCAGGATCTTGTTCTCGTTGCCGAGTGCGTCGCGTAATCCGACCTCGACGACTTCCAGTCCGGAATGTCCCTTGACCCAGAAGGAGATTTCCGCCTGCGCGCGCTGGCCCCGCGAGAGCGGATCGCAGATGTCCATCCA
>CAYRPR010000124.1:934-6524 GCA_964425945.1 uncultured Verrucomicrobiota bacterium
GTATTCGATCGTGACCGGCGTGTCGTCGTTGTGCCAGCTGCCGATGCCGCATCCGAACTCATTCGTGCCGCCGGCGAACGTCGCCACGGAGACGCGCTGGGTCGGTCCGAATCCGAGGGTTGTCATGCCGGCGGAGATGTGCGGATTCTGCATGAAGAACCGCCATGTGGTGCCCAGCTTGTGATTTTCGAGCAGGAGCACGTTGGGCCCGTAATCGATGCCGGCGTTAATCGGCCAGAACCAGTTGCTGACGCTGGAATCGGAGTAATAGCGATAGGGTTTGCCCTTGTTGATGGAGTTGATCCATCCATAGACGGGACTCCATACCGGCATTTCGCCTTTTTCAGGATCCCATCCGTTGATGTAGAACGCCTCGAAGATGTATTTCATGGCCGCCATGGTTTCCGTGCCCGCATAGACCATGCATCCCGGCAGGCCGAAGGGCGTGATGGTGCCGCTGTCCGAGGCGTGCTCTTCGTCGAGGGCATAATCCAGGAAGAGCGGCCACGGCGCCATCTGGCGGTACCATGAACTCGGCACATTGGTGTCGCCGGAACTGGTCGCCGCCGTCCAGCCCCAGACGTTACTGCCGATCATGTCGTACTTGTCCGGGTCGCCGTTATGCAAGTCGATGGCGCGCTGACGCTGGTACAGGATGCTGTCGCGCGCGATATCCGCGTGGTTGTTGCCCTGCTGGTCCGTGCGGAAGCGGAAATCGATCCACGAATGCGGATACTGCCAGAAATAGAGTTGAAGGGTGCGCGGGAAGGGCGGGACGATGTAATCCTGCCACATGGTGAAGGCGTCACCGCCCTTCTTGAAGGCCGGCGCCTCGGCCGATTCCACAATCGCCAGCAGATTCTCGCTGTAGCCGAAGTTATAATCGATGTTCGGCCGGCTGTTCCATTGCGTCTCCTCATAGAGCCGGTGTGCGATCTCCGCCGCTTCGGTTCCCTTGAAGTACTCCGACACGAAGATGCATCCGGCGATCAGCATGGAATGATCGAGTACGGACAATTCGTCGATGCCGGGAAAAGGCTTGCCGGCGTCGGCCCCGTCAATCCAGTAGGTGTGATGGGTCCAGCCGTCCTCGCGGTGGAAGACGTCGGGATCGTCGGAGAGCTGGCCGTCGAACGCGCGCAGTTGTTCGAGGATTTGTTCGTAGGCGTCGGCGTAGGATATCCAGCCGCGGTAATGTCCGATGCAGATGGCGGTGAGTTCGAAACCGGTGCCGGCGACGCTGGCATAAGGGGGAAACGCGAGGCCCGTGGCGTCATACGGCGCCGTGTCGTTCAGCAGGTTATACGGGCCGCGTTTCTGATCCTGGAAGAACCGGAGGTTGACCCGCTGCATGGTTTCGACGAATTCCCAGTCATTGGTGTCCCACGCCCCCGCGGTCGTATTGATCGCGACGATCAGCGCCCAGATCACGATGGAACACGCCCTCCTCATGTAATCGATTACATTTACATGATTCGGCCTGCGGCGTAAAGCCTTATTCCGGCGCTCAAGAGGTTGGATACCAGAAGAACCGGTTGTCGGGATCCAGCTTGGCCTTGAGCTCAACCAGCCGATTCCAGTTCGCCGGCGCGAAACATTGCGACGAACGTTCCGGCGTGCGGGTCAGATCGGTTTCGCCGATGTAGCCGCCGGCAAACAGATGGTCCACCTGATCGATCGCGCTTCGTGTCCAAGCCATGTTCTCGGCGTCCTGCGATTCATCCTGCCAGATGCCGTGAACGCCGAGCAGGGTGCGGTTCGCCATCGAGAAGGCCATGTCCGGCAAGGCGCCTTCCGGCGGGGGCGGCATGTGGATCATCAGGAACGATCGGGGTGACGGGGCGGCCTGGATGGTGTCCAGCATCAGCGGCAGCACATCGGCCGGAACCGATTCCGTCCACATGAAGTCCACGCCGTAGCGCATGCCGGGCGGCATGGCTTCGGACATCTTCGCCAGCAGGATCTCGATGGGCGTTTCCATGAACCGGTCGGCGTGCATGGGCTTGGCCGGCGCTCCATCCAGCGGTTCGAGCCAGTTCCGCGCTTCATCTTCCGTGTTCGCAAACGCGGTGGCCATAACCATGAGGACATGCGGCGGGAGCGCATCCGGCTGGCTGGGATCGGGCGGGGGGCGCGTGATCAGGCTGGTCATCTCCACGCCTTTGGGAAGCTGCGCATTGGCCTCGGCCAGCCATGCGGCGAGTGCGTCGATTTCATTCAGCGAGTAGATATAGACATTCGTGCGAATGGCGCGCGGCAATTCGTGCAGACGCAGGTGGAATCGCGTAACCACGCCGGGAAAACCGGGACCCGCGCCTCGCGCAGCCCACAGGTACTCGGGATTTCGGGTCTCGCTGGCATAGATGGATTCGCCGTCCGCCGTCACCAGTTCGATCGCGGCCACGCTGGCGCAGGCCGGACCCCACGTCCCGCCATTCCAGCCCAGCCCGCCGTTCAGCAGATAGCCGCTCATCGGAACGGTCGGGCAATGGCCGACCGGAAACGCCAGGCCGTGTTGCGTCATCATGGGCACGAACGTCACATTGCGAATACCCGGCTGCACGCGCGCGGTGCGATCGTCCGGATTGATGTCGACGCCTGTCAGGCCCGACACATCGATGAGCAGGCCGCCGTTGCGTACCGACGCCCCGATCCAACTATGACCGGCGCCGCGCACGGCCACTTTCAGGCCGTGCTGATTCGCGAACCGAACGGCCGTGCGGACATCCGCTTCGGACACGGCCTGTACGATCGCGTCGGGACGCCGGACGGTTTTGCGTCCGTTCCAGATAAGCGACGCGCGCATGGATTCGTACCCGTTTTCGGTGTTGCGAGTGAGTCCGCCGTCCAGCGCGGCGCGCAGTTCCTTCCAAGGCGCATCCGATGAGTCGGCCACGGGGCGGCGGCAGCCTGTGGCCGCGCCGGTCAGGATCGCGCCGGCGCCAGTGGCCATCCATTTCATCGCGTCGCGGCGGGTGATATCTTTCGGGCTCGAATCTTCTTGTCTCATGGGTTCCTCCTCGTGCGATCCTTATATACGGACTTCTCCGTCACGACAAGTGGGGGTTGCCTGCTTACGTACAGAGCGCGCGGAGGGCCGCGATCGCCATGCCCGCTCCGGCGAGGCCCCAGAGGGCGATCGCGCCGGTGTACACGCGGTCGAGTTCCGCTTTGCAGATGCGGATTCCGCGCTGTTTAAAAACTCTGCGCGTGGATAGAGAGCGTCCGGCGAAATAGACGTAGATCGCGCCGCCGGTAACGCCGAAATAGGGCCACCAGGCATGATTCAGAATCAGCAGAATGCCCGCGACCGGAAGCAGCCACAACACGAACGAGTCCCAAGCCGCCTCGCCTTTTGTGTCCGCGAGGAAAACCGGATCCACGTCGGCTTCCGCTTCCGCCATGCCCCATTTGACCGCCGTCGGGCGATGCATCCATGTGAGAAGCTGGCCGAACCAGCCGAGCAATCCCAGAATCGTTACGACCGTTCCGAACGCTATATTCATTGATTCGCCGTGGGCATTCCTTCGGGCGCATCCGATAGTTGCTTCGCCTCCTCATAGATCTTCTCCGCGGGCGGTCGCAGGTCCCAGACCAGGCCGATCCAGGAAAACATCTTGAGGATATAGTAGGTCGCGTCGATCTCCCACCAGTAAAAACCCTGACGTGTCGAGACCGGATAACGATGATGGTTGTTGTGCCAGCCTTCGCCCATCGTGATGAGCGCGAGCCACAGATTGTTCCGGCTGTCGTCGCTGGTTTTGAATCGTTGCTTGCCGAACACGTGCGTGAGGGAATTGATGCAGAAGGTGGCGTGATACACAAAGACGGTGCTGATGAAGAATCCCCAGATCACCATTTGCCAGCCCGAAGTTCCCAGCGCCGGGGCGGCGGTCGCGAGCCATTGGCCGAAGAAATACAGCCCCACGCCCAGCGTGATCGGCGCAATGACGTGCCAGCGGTCGATGAAACGAATCTCGGGATATCTGGCGAAGTCCGGGATCCGCGACAATTCCGCCTTGGCGTACTTGCGGCACATCAGCCAGCCGATATGCGACCAGAACACCCCGCGCATACGCGGGGAATGAATGTCCTCATCGGTGTCGGAGTGCTGATGATGGTGACGGTGATGAGACGCCCACCACAACGGACCGAGCTGCGCGGACGAGGCTCCGACAAACGCCAGTACGAAGGCGAATACGCGGCTGGTCTTGAAGGAGTTATGCGAAAAGTAGCGGTGATATCCGCCCGTCAGCGCGAATACACGGACAAAATACAATACGAGGCAAGCCGCCAACGCGGCCCAGCTGAATCCAACGAAGAATACGCCGATCAACGCCACCAGGTGGACGAACAACAGCGGCGAGGCTTCCAGGAGATTTACGTTTTCCTCGTCATGGGTCAGATGCCACATCAACTCACGAAGTCTTTTCCTCGGTCTGGCCGATGTCTCACTCATGGATCACTCCCCAATAGGTCTTGTCCACACCATCTGTAAGTCACCCAGATAACGCGAAGCAAACGCCGCCTCGCAATAGCAGAGATAAAACCGCCACATCCGCTCGAATCGTATATCAAAGCCCAAATCGCGGATCTTTTCAATGTTTTAATCGAACCGCTCGCGCCACTGCTTAAGGGTGGCGACATAGTGGTCTCCGATGTTCTCCATGTCCTGTAAAACCAGCTTTGAGTGCCGCCGCGCGGCCGTGACCAGGGACTCGATGGAGGGCAGAAGCCCGCCGGGAAAGACATACTTGCGAATCCAGTCGTAGGTCTTCCGGTACTCGTCGAACGCCTGGTCCGGAATGGTGATCACCTGGATGGCCGCCGAACCATCCTTTTTCAGCAGACGATCGAGCGCCGCAAAATAGGCTCCGAAATACTCATAGCCCACGGCTTCGAGCATCTCGATCGAGACGATGCGGTCGTACTCGCCCGCCAGGGTCCGATAATCCTCCATACGAATCTCGACGCGATCGGCAAGTCCTTCCCGCTCCATACGCGCTTTCGCGTATTCGTATTGCTGTTGCGAGATGGTGATTCCGGTAATCCGGCAATTCGCGTAGCGCGCCGCAAAGGAGGCAAAGCCGCCCCAACCACAGCCGATCTCCAGCACATGATCTCCATCGCGCAATCCGACCTTCTCGCACAGGCGGAGGTATTTGGCGTTCTGCGCGTCTTCGAGCGACTGGCCGGGATGCTCAAAATACGCGGAGGAGTAGGTCATGGTCGGGTCCAGCATCTGTTGATACAGGTCGTTGCTTAAGTCATAGTGATGCGCGATGTTACGACGACTGCCTTGCGGCGTGTTGCGCTTGATCCACGACAGGAATCGATGGGTCAGGCGGCTGATCGGATGCCCGTCATCGACATGCTTCACCGCCTCGCGGTTCTCGATCAGGAGCCGCATGAAGCCGGTGAGATCGTCCGCGGTCCAGTCGCCGTTCATATAGGATTCGCCCAGCCCAATGTCGCCGTTGCGGATGACCTTGCTGAAAAATCGCCAGTCCCGGATTTCGACCGACGCGGTCGGAGCGCTCTGCGGATCGCCGAAGGAACGCGAAGTGGCATCCGGCAATTTAAAAGTACA
>CAYRPR010000125.1:0-6500 GCA_964425945.1 uncultured Verrucomicrobiota bacterium
CATCACTTCCGTTCCGCTGGCCGTGCGTTTTGTCGCCGGCGGCTATCAACCCGTCTGCACGTTCGATCACTGGCCCCATCCCGCCGGACTACTGAAGCCGGAGAACATTCTCGCCCAGTTATTGCGCCATGCAACGCTGATGGACAAACTGCGCCCCGGGATCACGCCCACCGCTCCGCCGGTCTGGGTATGCGATCGCGAACGCTTGGGCCGGCAACCCGGACGTCCGCGCGAGTTCGACAACCGGTACTATCTGGACGATTCAATCCTCCCCTCGCCCGATATCCTGCGCGAAGCCGGCATTCATCATATCGTCTGCATGGTGCCGACGCCGAATGATCTGCCGAGCGACGACCTGCGCGCCTATTTCCGGGACCTCAACCAACTCGGTTTCGGCGCCATCAGCGCCGCCGCCTTGAGCGATCCGTCGCTGACCCTGTTTGAATTCCCACCCGACGCCTTTAACATCAACTTCGACACCGGCTCCTATAAGCGTTCCGCCGTCGGCGGTTTCGGCCAGCTGATCCCCGAACCCGGCTCCAGCAGTGGGTGAAGAAAGTGTTCGGTGTTCAGGTTTCAGTGTTCAGGAAGGATGAAGGTCCAATCGTTGGAACCTTTTCAGCATGCCATTTCCAATCGTTGGAAGTCCTTTCTGAACACCGAACACTGAAACCTGAACACTGCTTGCCGCGGCGTAGCGAAGCCGGGAAAAGTTATCTGCCGCTTCCGCACGCGCACGCGCCTTTACCGCCGGGAATGGTGTCGCGCGTGACTTTCTGGATGCTGATGCAGTCCACCGGACAGGCGTCCACGCAGGCGTTGCACCGGATGCAATCCTCCTGGTTGATCCAGATCAGATTCGTTTCCTCGCTCGAGTCGGCGCGTTCCCAACCGAGGATGCGGCCATCCTCGCCGTACTTCAGCGTCTTGACCTTGATGATGCAGTCCGGACGCGGCTTGGCCTTGATGCACCAGTCGCAGTAGATGCACTTGTCCGGATCAATCTCGTATTTAAAGTGGCAGAAATAGCATCGTTGGGCCTCTTCCGGCGCGATGGCTCCCGGATAGCCCTTCTCCACCTCGGCCTCCAACGAACGCTGATCCAGCGGCAGGGTCGGCATGATCTGCCGCGTCACCTCGTCCATCTCGCGGATCCGCCCGGTCTCCGTCGCGTCCTCGATGATGGCGACATCCATCAGCCGTTCCTCGCCCATCAGGAACGTATCCACCGCGCGCGCGGCATCCTTCGCGTGCGCGATGGCGTCGATCAGCGTGGATGCGCCGCCGGCAAAATCGCCCGCGATAAATATCTTGTCGCGCGCGGTCGTCTGTCCCCGCCCACTCGTGAGCCATTGGTCCGGTTGAACCAGATCATCCTGGAATTCGCGATCGATCCACGCCGTATCCGGGAACTGGCCGGTCGCGAGCAGGACCGTGTCCGCCTCCACCTCGAATTCACTGTCCGGAATCTCGACGGGTCGCCGCCGCCCGCTCGCGTCCGGTTCGCCCAGTTGCGTGCGCACAAACCGCATGCGCGTCACATGGCCGTTCTCGCCGATGTAGGCCTTCGGGCTGACCATGAACTCCATCGGGATGCTCTCATGCATCAGCTCTTCCAACTCGCCCGGTGTCACGAGCATCTCATTCGCGGAGCGGCGATACCAGACGCGCACGTTCTCGCCGTACAGGTTGACGACCTTGCACGCGTCGCCCACATCGTTCTTCTGCAATTCCATTTCGACGATCGTCGCCCCGAGCCGCTTGGCCGTGCGGGCGCAATCCATCGCCGTGAATCCGCCGCCGATCACGATGACGTGTTTGCCCACCGTCGCCGTACCGGCATCATTCGCCTCCAACAGAAATTCCAAGCCGTGCCGGATGCCCTTCAGATCCTTGCCGGGAAGGTCGAGCATGTTGGGACGGAGCGTACCCGCCGCCATCACCACCGCGTCATGGTCATCCACGAGTTTCCGCAACGGAAGGTCCCCGCCGATTTCCACGCCGCAGACGATCTCGACACCCAACATGCGGATCTGGTCAATTTCGCGGTCAATGTGATCGCGCGGCAAGCGGAACACCGGGATGCCCTGGTTCATCATACCGCCGGGAACACGATGCTTCTCGTACACGGTAACCTGATGGCCCAACAGGGCCAGATTCCGCGCGGCGGCGAGCCCCGCCACGCCGGAGCCGACCACGGCGACCTTCTTGCCGCTGGGCGGATACCACGGATCCAGCACCACGGGCGCCTGGTCCTTGAAATCCGCCGCGGATCGCTTGGAAAAACAGATCGCGACCGATTCGCCCAGCCCTTCCCATCCGTGACGGCAGGCTGCCTCGCAGGGACGCGAACAGACGCGACCCAGCACGGCCGGAAACACATTGTCCACGAGATTGATCCGATAAGCCTTGTCGAACTCACCGCGATAAATGGCACTCAAGTAGCCTGGAATGTCCGTGCCGGCCGGGCAGGCTTTCTGGCACGGGATGTTCTTCTCCAGCCAGTCGATATCCTTCGGCCGGTTGGCCAGACCGCGCAGTTTCGACAACGCGTTATGCTTGTACGGCGTCGGGCGATCTTCCTCCCGCGCATCGTGAATGCCGCCCAGATGAAAGGTGCGAGTGGATTCCCACACGCCCCCGCCGGGGGGCTTGCCCTCTTCCACGCGGCGCCGGACATCCTTGAACGACGCGTTGTTCGGATGTTTCGCGACGGCGCGGTCAATCCATTTGCGCGCGTCCTCGATCCGGCCGACGTACAGATAGGACAGCGCGGCCAGGGCCTGTGTCGCCGGAAACGATTCTTCATCCACCACCCGGTCGAACAGGTCGGCGGCCTCCTGATACTGCTCCTTGCGGTAACTCGAAATGGCGGCGATGACGTACAGCCAGGACTCGTCGAAACCCAGCTCGATGGCGCGATGCGCAAAGAAGTGGCTCGAGAACAGATCGCCGCGCGTGTCGCCGCGCTGGTAATAGGCGCGCGCGAGCAACGCGCAGGTCAACGCGTCCTTCGGCGCGCCGGGACCGCGCAGCAAATCAATCGCCTCATCGTTCCGGTTTTCGTCCAGAAACGTGCTGGCGTATTCGATCGATTGGTTCAGGTCAAGGTTCACGGCTTGCTGTTCACTGTTTACTTCTTAATTTCTTCCTCTTCACCAGATTCTCCGTGAGGGCCTGGTGGAACAGCGGGCGCAGTGTGATATTGCGGACGTTGATCGGTTCCTGGCTGCCTCGCTTCTCGCCGAGCAACCGGGCGAATTCCTTTCCGCCGATGCGGCGGCTGAATGCGCCGAATGTTTCCTTTTCATCGCGGCGCTGATCGAGATAAATCTCGAGCATCTGGCGCAGGGCGCCGGACACCTCCGGGCCGGTCACCAGGCAGACATGTTCCCCGATATGGCCCGGCCCCGCCAAGGCGCCGCCGACAAAGATATCGAAGCCCTCTTCACTGCCGATCTCCTCCCGCTTGCGCGTGCCGCGCAGACCGATATCGGCTACCCAGTGCTGGGCGCAGGAATTCGGGCATCCGTTCATATTGATGCGTAGCGGTCCGACCTTCTCCCATAGCTCGCGGTCGGCGGCCAGATCGCGATAGAGATGACGATACGTATTCGGCGTGTCGGAAACCGCCAGATTGCACTGGGTTGTGCCGACACAGGCGACCATGTCCGGCAGGCGTTCCAGGCCGTCGGTGCGGTACCCCGCGTCGTGCAATTCCTTCAACAAGGAGTCCACCTTGTCGTCCGACACGAAACGCAGTTCGAGATTCTGCCGGTTGGTGAACATGATCGTGCCATTGCCGTATTCGCGCGACCACTTGGCGAACCGGCGCGCATCCACCGCCGTCAGTTCCGAGCGGAGAATGATGGGCCGAATGGTATTGAACCCTTTTTGCCGTTGAGCAATGACCGGCTGGCCGTCGAGAAAGAGTTCTCCGACATCCGGCTCATGATCGGTCGCCGGCTCAATCCGGTCCACACCATCGACGCCGCGTTCGCGCAGGATTTCGAGCACCTTATCGCCGAAACCGCGCGGGCCGAATTTGTCGACGACGTATTTCAGGCGCGCATAAGCGCGCACGCGACGGTTGCCGTACCGGTTGAATACTTCCGCCGCGGCGCGGGTCACGTCGAGCACCTGTTCCTCCGGCACCCAGTCGAAGATGACCTGCGCCATGAACGGTCGCGCGCCGAGTCCGCCGCCCGCGTGGTATTTCCATCCCACCTGCTCCACGCCGTCTTCGCCGAACCTTTTCACGGGGTACCAGCCCTGGCAATTCATCAGTGTCTGGCCGCAGGCGCGGCCACAACCGGAGACACTGATCTTGTGCTTGCGCGGGAGATTGCGTTGCTCATCCTTCAACTCCGTATCCTCGGCAATCCGTTCCAGCATCGCGCGGGTTTCGCCGATTTCGTGCGGGCAGACGCCCTGCAGGGAACAGGTAATCACGTTGCGCGTGACATCGCCGCAGGCGTTTTTCGAGTTGATGCCGACCTCCTCCATCCCTTCGAGCACTTTATGCAGGTCCTCTTTACGGACCCAGTGCAGTTGAAGCGTCTGGCGGGTGGTGATGCAAAGCTCGCCCTGGGCGTATTGCTCGGCGAGATCGGCGGCGCGGTCGAGTTGGTCCGCCGTGAACAGGCCGCCGGGCGTCCGGAGCCGGACCATGAAGAAGCCCTTCTGGAGCTGGTGATAGATGCCGGTCCACTTGAACATCCCGATCTCGTTGGTCTTGAGATCGTAGAACGGACGGCGCGCAATATCCCGGAAATCAAAATCCGGATCGATATTGAGCTTGTCCTTCTCAATCGGCGTTAACCCAGGCTTAATCGGCATAATCCGCGATACCCCTATAGACTATTGCGCTTTTATATTACACCACATTTCGCAGGTATCAATAACATTAACGGAACGAAGGGACAGGGAAATAGTGGTGAACGCGGGCGGGTGGCGTGAACTGGGCGATGAGGGACAGGGAGATAGTGATGGCGTGAAGGGACGGAGAAATTGCGGCGGAGAAATTGCGGCGTACGGACGCCAAGGGAGGGTACAAAACGCAACAAACTCTCCGTCCCCAAACTCGTGCCCGGCGCGCGTTTCCCGCCGTCCGCAGGGGGTCGGCCTGCAACGGTGGCGGGGAAAGGGATATAGAAACAGCAGTGCCTGTCTGATGACGTTAGATTTGACGATCGTCGATCTATTCGTCATTGGGAAGAGCGGTCTGAGGGATGACGGACAGACACAAAGGGACGGAGAAACAGTGGCGGGTCAAGATCGGACAGTGCGTTCGTATTACGATCGTTGTGGCTGATAAGGACAGGAGGCCGCGCGGCACGGGGACCAGCCGAATCTAGCGGAAATCGGCTAAGCGAACCGGAACGCGGCGGGAGCCCCATCGGCCCGGCGGACCGGCAAAGACGCCTGCGCAGGGGGTACCGCAGAACCGGCACTTCCCGTCCGCATCCAGATTCCATTCGGTCATGACGTACCAGTCGCGGCCGATCAATCGCTTGCCGCATTGGTGGCAATAGGTACTGCCCCCGTCTTCGTCATGCACATTGCCCGTGTATACATACCGCAATCCGTTCTTCATCGCGATGCGACGGGAACGGGTCAGCGTGGCCGGCGGCGTGGGCGGCTTGTCGAGCATCTTGTAGTCCGGATGAAATGCGGTGAAATGCAAAGGCACATCCGGTCCGATCTCCTCCTTTACCCATTTCGACAGCGCATCGACCTCCTGCTCGGAATCGTTCTCGCCGGGAATCAACAAGGTGGTGATCTCGAGCCATACATCAGTCTCGTGCTTGATATAGACGAGCGATTCCTTCACGTTCTCCAGCAACGCGCCGCAAATCTGTTCGTAGAATCGCGCGGTGAATCCCTTGAGATCTACGTTCGCGGCGTCCATGTGCTGATAAAACTCGCGGCGCGGCTCGTCGCACATGTAGCCTGCGGTCACGGCCACAGCCTTGATGCCGAGCTTGTGGCATTCCTTCGCGATATCGATCGCATATTCCATGAAGATCACCGGATCGTTGTATGTGAACGCGACACTGGAACAGCCGAGCGATTTAGCCGCGCGCGCGATCGTGGCGGGCTCGGCGGCGTCGGCGAGCGTATCGAACTCGCGCGACTTGCTGATGTCCCAGTTCTGGCAGAACCGGCAGGTCAGGTTGCACCCCGCCGTGCCGAACGACAGGATGGGCGTGCCGGGCAGGAAATGGTTCAGGGGCTTTTTTTCAATGGGATCGATACAAAATCCGCTGGAACGCCCATAAGTGGTCAGCACCACCTCCCCGCCCTGGTTCATGCGGACAAAACAGGCCCCCCTCTGCCCTTCGGCCAAGCGGCAGAAGTTCGGGCAGATACTGCATTGCACACGGCCGTTCGGCAGTTTCTCCCAGTATTTCGTGGGCACAACGCCTTTATCCACAGCCTGTATCATGACGGCTCCTGTCAAATACTATACCCGCAAACGGTCCGGGTTACAACGCCGA
>CAYRPR010000126.1:0-3287 GCA_964425945.1 uncultured Verrucomicrobiota bacterium
CCCGCGTCTTCCTTCATCTTCCATCCGTCCTGCTTCTCGTGCAGGCGCGCGTCTTCCTCGGTGTAGAAGGGGCCGATGGGCTTGGTCGGGTTCTGGAATCCGGGATCATCCTTGTCCACGACCACCTGTGTCACCACCGAGGCCAGTTCCCGCTGGATGCCGCGGCGGTACAACTCGTTGGCGAGCGTCTGTTCGATCTGGTACCCGATGGCGCCCTGGGTGTCCGCCACACAGCTTTCGAGCGGGACCTGGTGCAGGACCTTGCTGGCCAGCTCGGAACGCAGAAGGATGAAGCCGACCTGCGGGCCGTTGCCGTGGGTGATGATGACCCGGTATCCTTCCTCGATGATCCCCGCGATATGGTGGCTGGTATCTCCCGCAGCGCGGTACTGGTCCAGCACGGTCATGTGCTGTGCGTCCTGAATCAGTGAGTTTCCGCCGACCGCGATGATGACGAGGGGTTTCTTGCTCATACGATGTAATCCTTGTGTGGGTTGCGCAGAACAATCGTCCATGCTATCACGACGGGCGTGTGGTTCAAGCCCTTTTGAAGCGGCAAGATGCCGCTTCCAAACCCGCAAAGAAAGCGGCAAGATGCCGCTTCTACCGTGGGCGGACGGCCTTGACCTGTTCGCGAACATCCGTATACTTACGATTTCTCGCGCAAGGCGGGCATCACGAAAGGATCAGAGATGAAGATTGTTGTATTGGACGGCTATACCTTGAACCCGGGGGACAATCCCTGGGATGACGTGGCGGCGCTCGGCGATCTGACGGTGCATGACCGCACGCCGGCCGATAAGATCGTGGAGCGCTCGAAAGGCGCGGACATCATCCTGACCAACAAGACGCCGCTCACAGCCGATACGCTCGCGCAGTTGCCCGACCTCAAATTCATCTCCGTGCTCGCGACCGGCTACAACATTGTGGATGTGGGTGCCGCCCGCAAACGGAATATTTCCGTCTCGAACGTGCCGATCTACGGCACGGATACCGTGGCGCAATACGTGTTCGCGATGGTCCTGTATTTCTGCCATCACATCGCCCATCACAGCGACCAGGTGAAGAAGGGCGAGTGGGCGCGCCGGGGCGATTTCTGTTTCTGGGATCATTCCCTGACCGAACTGGCCGGATTGACCATGGGCGTCATTGGATTCGGCCGGATCGGCCGCCGGGTCGGCGAACTGGCCCACGCCTTCGGCATGAAGGTGATTGCCTCGGACGTGTACAAGGGCGAGAACCCGTCCTACCAGCCTTTCGCCTGGCGTGAAATCCCTGAAGCGTTTGCCGAAGCGGATTTCATCAGCCTGCACTGTCCCCAGACGGCGGACAACGTCGGCTTCGTGAACCAGGCGCTGTTGGCGACCATGAAACCGTCGGCGTACTTCATCAACACGGCGCGCGGCTTGCTCGTGAACGAGCGGGATCTCGCGGATGCGTTGAACAACGGCGTATTGGCCGGCGCGGCGGTTGACGTGGTGTCCAAGGAGCCCATCCTCCCCGAGAATCCGCTGATGAAGGCGAGGAATATCGTCATCACGCCGCACATGGCGTGGGGCACGGTGGCGGCGCGCAAGCGCCTGATGGGCACGACGGCGGACAACATCCGCGCGTTCATCGACGGCCAGCCGATCCATGTCGTGAACTGATCCGGTTGCCTGAAAACCGCCCGCAGGCCGTAACTACTGCTTGCAGTGTGTGCGGCTGTGGTTTATTCCAGAGACAGCGGCGTCTTTCGGGTGGCACATGCACGGGATACACTTCATCCAGGATCTGGCGATGGTGATGGTCGTGGCCGGTTTGGTCACGATACTCTTCCATCGCTTCAGACAGCCGGTTATCCTGGGGTATATCCTGGCGGGCTTCATCGTCGGTCCGTATACCCCGCCATTCCCCCTGGTTCAGGACGAGGCCACGATCAGGATCCTGGCGGATCTAGGCGTCACATTCCTGATCTTCAGCCTCGGCATGCAGTTCAGTGTCCGCACGCTGAAGGTCGTGGGCACCACCGCGTTTATCGCATCCGGCCTCGAGGTGATCTTCATGTTCATCGTCGGGTTCATGATCGGCCAGTTCTTCGGCTGGTCCCGCATGGACAGTGTTTTCCTCGGCGCGATGCTGTGTATCACCTCCACGACGATTATCGTCAAGACGCTGGGGGATCTCCATTTGCTGAAGGCGCCGTTCGCCTCGCGGATCTTCGGCATCCAGATCATCGAGGATTCGCTCGGCATGACCCTGCTCGTGTTGTTGACGGGTCTGGCCGCCACGGGCGTACTGCAGTTCAGCGACGGATTGTTCGCGTTGGGGCGTATCGCCATCTTCGTCAGCGTCGTGCTGGTCGTCGGCTTCATCGCCGTGCCCCGTCTGATCCGTTACGTGGCGGCCTTTCGAAGCGATGAGATGCTGTTGATTACGGTTCTGGGACTGTGTTTCGGCGTGACGTTTGCCGCCATGAAGCTGAATCAAAGCATGGCGCTGGCGGCCTTCTTGATCGGCAGTATCATCGGTGAGACCCGCGAGATCGTGAAGATCAAGATGATCATTGAGCCCGTGCGCGACATGTTCAGCGCCATCTTCTTTGTCGCGATTGGAATGATGATTCAGCCGGCCCTGATCGCGCAGTACGCGGTGCCGATAGTGGTCATCGCCGTTTCCGTGGTGTTGGGGAAGGTGTTCATCTTTACGCTGGGCACATTCCTGGCCGGTAATGACGCGCGCACGAGCCTGCGGGTCGGCACCACGATGGTCCCGATCGGCGAACTGTCCTTCATCATCGCCTCGGTGGGGTTGACCCTCGGCGTGATCAGCGAGTTTCTCTATCCCATCGTGGTTTCGGTGTCGGCCATTACCATGCCCTTGACGCCGTATCTGGTGAAATATGCGGATCGGATCATCCTGGGCATCGAGCGCGTTACGCCGCGTCGCATGCAGAATGCGATGCATCTGTATCATCTGTGGGTCGTGCGGTTGAGCGAGCGTCGAGCCCGTCTCGGCATGAAGCTGGCGCGCAAATGGCTCATGCAAATGGCGCTGAACGTGCTGTTGATCGCCGCCGTCTTTCTCGCGGCAGCGTATCTGGTCTTCCATATGCCGGTGTGGATGCCGCGTTTGCCGTTCGCCGAGGAGGATATCCGCGCGCTGTTCTTTCTGGCGGCGGCCGTTGCGGCCCTGCCGCTGTATGTGGCGACGCTTCGCAAGATTCAGGCCATCGGCATGCTGGTGGGCGAGGTCAGTGTGGCCAATATCCCCCCGAGTCCCCGCCGGTCGGCGGTTGAAAATATCGT
>CAYRPR010000126.1:3297-6456 GCA_964425945.1 uncultured Verrucomicrobiota bacterium
CGCGATCCATTCTGGCGGCTGGTGTCGTTCTGCTGGCCTTGCTCACGCTGGCCTTGAGTTCGGCGTTTCTTCCGCCCTGGCATATGATGATCATCCTGCTTTGCCTTATGGGGCTGATCACATGGATTTCATGGCGGTATCTGGTGCGGATCTACTCCCGGATGCAGGGCGCGTTGCAGGAGGCTTTCATCGAGGCGCCGGGCGAGGGCCATGCCCCGGACCGCCACGCGGAACTCGCCGTGGTGCTGAACCGCGCGGAACTGGAACGGGTGGAGATCCCGGCCGACGCTCCGTCCGCCGGCAAGCTGTTGAGCGAACTGCAACTGCGCACGCGATCGGGCGCGACCGTCGTGGCCATCGAGCGCGGAGAAGAGGCGATTGTTAATCCCGGGCCGGATGAGGAAATGCGGCCGGGAGACATCCTGCTGCTGATCGGCGCGCGCCGGCAGATCGATCTCGCGCGCGAACAGCTGTGCGGGCCGCCCGCGGAATCGTAGAGCCGTGGAAGCACTATGTTGTATGACGACTATCTTTATGATCTCGCGATGATCCTGATCGCCGGGGTCCTGTTCGCCTTCCTCTCGGCGCGGATTCGCATGCCGTCCATCGTGGCTTATATCCTGGCGGGCCTCGTGCTGGGCCCGTTGGTCGGTCTGGTGGAGCATACCGAATCCCTCGATCTCATTTCCGAAGCGGGTATAGCCCTCCTGTTGTTCCTGGTGGGTCTCGAGTTGAGTCTGGAACGAATCCGGGACGTGGGGCCGGTGGCCCTGGCGGCTGGCATCGGTCAGGTCGTTTTCACGGCGGTGATCGGGTTCGGCTTCGCGTGGGCGCTCGGGTTCACGGTGATGGAATCGGTGTTTCTCGCTACCGGCCTGACGTTCAGCAGTACGGTGGTCGTGGTCAAACTGCTGGATCAGAAAAAGGAACTGAACTCCTTGTACGGCCGTATCGCCGTCGGCATCTTCCTCGTACAGGATCTGGTGGTCATCGTGGTGCTGACCTTCCTGGCGGGTTTGGGGCAGGGGAGTGAGTTTACGTGGCTGTCGGCGGCCCGGGGATTGGGCTGGTCGTTCGGCGGCATGTTTCTCCTGCTGGCGTTGATGTTGCTGGCGGCCCGCCACATTCTGCCGCGGCCGTGGGCCTGGGCCTCGCGCTCGCCGGAACTGCTGTTCATCTGGAGCCTGTGCTGGTGCTTCCTGATCGTGGCCGCGGCTCACTTCCTGAAGTTGTCCGTTGAGATCGGTTCTTTCCTGGCCGGGATCAGCCTGGCGCAATTGCCGTTCAGCGAGGACCTGCGGCGCCGGGTGCATCCGCTGATGAATTTCTTCATTGCGGTGTTCTTCGTCTCGCTGGGCATCCGGATGGAATTCGGCCCGATCGGCGCCCATCTGGGATCGGCCATCGCCTTGTCGCTGTTCGTGCTGATCGGCAATCCGTTCATCTTCATGGTGATCATCGCGCGCATGGGTTATTCCGAACGCACGGCGTTCAAGACCAGTGTCACCGTGGCGCAGATCAGCGAGTTCTCGTTCATCTTCGCGGCGATGGGCGTCGCCACGGGGTTGATCGGCGAGACGATCCTCGCGATTACCGCGCTGGTGGGAATCATCACAATAGCCATTTCCGCCTATATGATTCTGTACAGCGATGGCCTGTACGAGGTGTCCCGGCGCTGGGGCCTGCTACGCCTGTTCCGTGCGGGCGATACGGATCCAAAGGGCGAAACGCCCCCGAGGGAGCGATCCGGGCATGTGATTGTGGTCGGAATGAACGCGCTCGGCCGGGCGATCGCACATCGCCTGCATGAACAAGGCCAGGCCACGCTGGCTATTGATGTGGATCCGGAGAAGCTGGCGGGACTGCCGTGTGAGACCATGCTCGGCAATGTGGAGTACCTGTCGGTGCTCGATGAAGCGGGGCTGGATCGCGCCCGGTTGTTAATATCGGCCCTGCAGATTGAGGACACCAATCATCTGCTAGCCTATATCTGCCGATCCCGCAATGTGCCCTGTGCGATTCATGCCTTCGACGTCTCGGTCATCGACGATCTGGTCGATTTGGGCGTCGACTACCTGATGTTCCCGCGTATGGAGGGATTGAAGTATCAGCGGAGCGAACTGGAAAAACTGGGGATCCTGCCGTCGTGACCGACATGGCCATCATTCTATTCATGGCCGCGCTGGCCTTCGGTCTGTCGCGGGTTTTACAACTGCCGTTGATCCCCTTGATGCTGGTGGCGGGTATGGGATTACGATACAGCGGCATGGCGCTGGAGGAGGATGCCGCGCGGACGGCGCTGGAGATCGGGCTGGCCGTGCTGGTGTTCGGCGCGGGTATGGAACTTAATCCCAAGCGATTCGGCGCAAAGACACGGATCGTCATCGGCGTGGGCCTGATGCAGTTCCTCATCATGGGCGCCGGCGGATTCGTGGTGTCGTATGGGCTGGGATTTGACTGGATTTCCTCCCTGTACATCGGGCTGGCGATCACCACCAGCTCCACGCTGGTCATCATCCGCATGCTGAAAACCCGGCAACAGATGTTTGAGCCGTTCGGTCGCGTCGTGGCCGGTGTGCTCCTGTTCCAGGACCTGCTCATCATCCTGATGATCGTCATATTGATACAGATTCCCAACGG
Source organism: uncultured Verrucomicrobiota bacterium (assembly GCA_964425945.1). GTDB lineage: Bacteria > Verrucomicrobiota > Kiritimatiellia > SLAD01 > SLAD01 > CAYRPR01. The sequence continues at coordinate 5,938 of CAYRPR010000126.1, forward strand.
CGTTGTGGCCGTTGCGCACGGGCTTGTGGCGCTATCCGCCTTGATGGCGTTGAGCTATACGGGCTTGCGCTGGGTCATGCCGTGGCTCGTGTTGCGCGTGAAACTGGACCGCGAGACATTGGGATTGATGATCATCATGACGTTATTTGCGTTCATGGGATTGGCGCACATTCTCGGTCTTCCTGTAATCACGGGCGCCTTTCTGGCCGGCGTATCGCTCTCCGCGTTCCCTGTCAACAGCGTGGCCCGGGGACTGATGACATCGCTGACGACGTTTTTCATGGCGATGTTCTTCGTCATGCTGGGGGGGCTCATTCACTGGCCGTCGAGTACGGAGTGGTGGCTGGCCGGCGGCCTGACCCTGTTTATCATCCTCTGCACGCCGCTCCTGGTCGTTCCCGTGGCGGAGCGGCTGGGCTTGACGGCGCGTTCCGCCATCGAGAGCGGATTGTTGCTCGCCATGACCAGCGAATTCTCGCTCGTGGTCGTGTTGCAGGGCCTGATTATCGGCCAGATCGC
>CAYRPR010000127.1:0-6444 GCA_964425945.1 uncultured Verrucomicrobiota bacterium
ACAGCACCAGCAGGGCCAGCGGGACGATGAGAATGAACAGCCGGGCGATGAAAAGAATAACCGAGTACTTCGGCTGGCCGGCCGCGTTGAAGGATGACGCGGTGGATAGCATATAGCCGAACCCGCCGTAACTCAGTGGCACCAGCATGAGGAAGGGCCGGAGGATCTCCATGATAACCGGATCATCCGTGAACCAGCCCGCGATCGTTCGCGAGAACGTCGCCAGGAGAACCCACAGGATCAAGCTGATCGTGAGGCAATAGCGGAGCGCGAACCGCACGCCCTGTCGTACGCGGTCTATCCGTCGCGCGCCGATGTTCTGACCCGCGTAGGCGGCCATGACGGTGGACAACGCAAAGGCTCCCACCATCGACAACGACTCTAGTCGCGAACCCACGCCGAATGCCGCCACCGCCTGCGGCCCGTAACCGGCCATGATGCGGGTCAGGATGCCGCCGGCCAGCGGGATCAGCATGTTGGTGCCGACGGCGGGCAGGGCAACGTGCAGCATATTCTTCCACGCCTCAAGAAGCCCCGCCAGCGGCGGAAACTCGAACAGGATCATCTGTTCGCGACGTACCAGCAGATGGCATGCGGCTACAAAGGTGATCAGATACGACAACACGGTGGCGATGGCCGCGCCCTGCAGTTCGAGCCGGGGAAACGGGCCGATCCCGAATATCAGGAGCGGATCGAGGATCGCGTTCATTCCACCGGCAATCACCATGATCAGGCTGGGGGTGAACGAGTCGCCTGTGGCGCGGATGGCGCTATTGCCGACCATGGGCAGGATCAGAAAGATGACGCCGAGGAACCATGGGAACATATACCGGTGGATCAGCGGAATCATCGTCTCGTCCGCTCCGAGTAATCGGAATAGCGTGTCGTGCAGAGTGAGGCCTCCGGCGATGATCACGATCACCACCAGGAACGTGAGCATCAGGCCGCGTGTCGTCAATTCCGCCACGCGATGATGATCGCCTTCGCCGACGGCGCGCGATACGACTGACGACATGCCGATGCCCATCCCCATGGCCGTGCCGGTGACAACGAACACGACGGGGAACGTAAATCCGATGGCCGCCAGCGGTTCCGGGCCGAGCATACCGATGAAGAAGGTATCCACGACCCCGAACAGCATCATGGTCAGAATGCCCCAGATCATCGGGATGGCGAGGCGGATCAGGGTCATTCCGACCGGTCCCTCGGTCAGGTCTGTGCGGGTTAATCGCATGAATGGGAAGTTAATACCTCGTAATGCGTGGAAGCAATCGCGGATTCGGTGATGCCGGATCCATGCCCCCATTCATCGCTTCATCACGCGATTCCTGCGTGTATCCGGCCAGGTCCAAGGGATCACACTTAGCGAAGTGTGATCCCTTGGCGGAGGGCTTGTGATGCCAGATCCAGGAGCGTCTGGTGGAGGGCATCGCGCGATCTGATCAGTGAGTAACGCCTGTGCCGGTATGCAATGAATCCTCGGGAACGAAGTTTGCGCAGATGACGCTTCAACGCGGGCTTGGAAATAGCCGTGCTGTGCTGGAGCTCATTGAGATTCATATCCGCTAGGCGCAGCGCCGCCAGAATGGATTGGCGCCGAGGATGCGTAAGTGCCGTTGCGGCTCTGAAAACCCGCGTGGCGCCATCCGAATCCGTGGTCAAGACCCGTAGGACGGCGCGCAGCAAAGGCTTGGTCCACGGGATGGAGGGATCGCTGCCGACTCGGTAATAGACATGCCGGTTTCGGCGGGTGACGCGAAGCAGTCCCCGGGCATTCAGGATGCGCAAGGATTCGCTGATCTCGCTGGCGGGACAATCCATTGTTTTGGCCACCTGTGAAACGGCCAGATCGGGTTCGGCGTGGAGAAGGGCCAGAATGCGCAGGCGGCGTTCATTTGCCAATGCGCGGCATGTACGCCAGAGTGTGGGTGTGAGCTCCGGCCTCATGGGATCACACTTAGCGAAGTGTGATCCCATCGGTCAATTTAATAATGGGGTGGAGATGAAAATAACTGCAGACCGGCGGGATCTTCTGTATATACCGAACTATATGAGGGAGAAAGCGTATGAGCGATATTGTTGAGCGGCTGACGACAGACATCAAGACGGCGATGAAAGCCGGCGAAAAGGAAACGCTGGTGGCCCTTCGTTCATTGCACGCCAAGATCAAGGACGCCACGGTTAACGCGGGCAAGGAGATGACGGACGACGAGGCGCTGACGGTCATCGCGCGGGCAATCAAGCAGGGGACCGATGCCGCCGAACAGTTCCGCGCCGGCGGCCGCGAGGAGCTGGCCGCGAAGGAGGAACGAGAGATAGCGCTCTTTAAATCCTACCCGCCCCGTCAGCTGGACGAGGCGGAGCTCGTTGCGCTGATCGATGCCGCCATTCAGGAGTCCGGCGCGACGACAAAAAAGGAGATGGGGCAGGTCATGGGGCTCCTGATGCCGAATGTCAAAGGCCGCACGGACGGCGGCCTCGTAAGTCGCCTGGTGGGGCAACGCCTGAAATAAAGGAGGCTGCAATGGAGCCGGCTACGCCGCCCGAACCTGTGTCCGAAACGCCGCCCGCCACCATGCTGTCCGCACAGGAGATCCGCGTGCTGGGATGCCTGATCGAGAAAGAGGTCACCACACCGGAATACTATCCCCTTACGCTGAATGCGCTGGTCAATGCGTGCAATCAGAAATCCAATCGCGATCCGGTCATGCAGTTAAGCGAAGAGGAGGCCATGCGAGCGCTCGATCAACTGCGATTCACCCATCAACTGGTCGCCCTCGTCCACGTTTCCGGTAGTCGCGTGCCGAAATACAAACACACGCTGACAGCCAAATACCGCTTGAGCCCGGAGGAGGTCGCCATCCTCTGCGAACTCTTCCTGCGGGGGCCGCAGACGGTGGGCGAATTGCGCACACGCGCATCGCGCCTGCATGCATTCGCGGCGCTGAATGCCGTGGAGAAAACGCTCCAGGAACTGGCGGAAAACGGGGAGGGCGCAATGGTCGCGCGTTTGCCCCGCGAATCCGGCAGACGCGAATCGCGATACGTGCACCTGCTCGGCGGCGCGCCGGAACAGGTTGTGCCCGTGGAATCCTCAAGCGAATCCCCTGCGGGGGTGCCGGGCCTGCATGAACGCGTACGGACTCTGGAATTGGAGGTCGAGGCGCTGCGCGACGAGGTGCGGCAGTTAAGGGCGAACTCCGCCGCCAAGGGCTGAATCCGTTATCATCATGGGGGGCGTGTAATCAAACCAATCCGCCACCATCCGATCATCCACGCCATCCGTATCCTGGCCGGCTGGATCATGATCACCATCGGCGTGGTGGGTTTGTTCCTGCCGTTTCTTCAAGGTCTGTTGTTTCTCACGATCGGAGCCCTCATGCTGGCGCCCTACGTGCGCATTTTCCGTAAGGCGGCTCTGCTGATACAAAGGCGGTTCCCGGCCGTCCGCCGGGCGCTGACATCCGACCGGGGGCCGACATCCCCATCCGCACCGCCATGAAATGCTATCCGACTGATTCCCGGAAGATGCCGGCTATCAGACGCTCCAGATCGCGCATCGATTTGTCGAACGGCAGGCTCCTGTCGAGCACATGCACGTGCAGGTCATTCCCTTCGAGCCGGACGCTGGCGGTGCCGGGCATCAGGCTGATCGTCCAAGCCATGAACACGCGCGGCAATTCGTCCCGAAGCCGAAATCGATGGCGCTTGATTTCCGTATCCAACGGCATGTCCGGATCCAGTGCGCGTCTAGCCACGTCCCAGCCGCCCTGAAGCGATACCGAGAAAAAATAGGGAATGAACCGGGCAACGCCCCTCCAACTCCATGATCCGTAGGTCAATGGCAGAATGGCGAGACTGGACCACGTGGCGGCAAGGATCACCACGACACCGACATACCAATCCTGAAACTGGCTCTCCGTGAATGCCCACCAGGCCAGCACGAAGGAAGCGGCGCGTAACAGCAGGCCCATCGCCGTGTTCTGCAATCCGCGTGGTCTCTGCTGTGAAGATTGGCGTGTCATGTCAGATATCCAACCGTAGAAGTATGAACAACACGATCATCGTGACAACAAAAAGTGCGCCGGCCCGTTCCAGCCGCTCCATGGATCGCTCCCATCGGCTCAACATGTCGCTGCGATCCTCCTGTCGTTTGAGGACTTCGATAACTTGTCCTCGTCTTCTTTGTAGATGAACAAACCACGGGATCAACCGGTCGACGACGATCCGGCGTGCACGGCGCCAGATCGACTCCAACGGGACCACGAGATCGCCTGGCGGAATAGCCGGAAGGGTCAGGCTCATCAGTCCCGGAAACAACAATGCGCCCAATCCCACGGGCCATGCGCTCTTCCAGGCATCCAGCGAGATCGGATGTGTCCAGTGGATATGAGCCGACGCGAGCCACGCGCCCGCAAGCGCTGCGGCGACGGCCGCGAGCCAGGCCGGCCAGAGCCCCTGCACGCGATGCGCGTGGGTGTCCCGCGCCATTTCCATCCATACGACGCGCAGAAAGCGCAGCAGGATGAGTGTGGTCGCGATGGACGAGAGGGTAAAAAGGGCATGAACCCATGTAGTCCACGGTTCGGGCAGGGCATATGCGACATCCTTCAACGCGCTCTTGGTCAGGAATCCGCCGGTCCATGGGGCGCCCGCGATGGCGAGCGCGGCGCAAGCCAGAACCATGATGACCGCTGCGCGCAGGAGCGGTCGATGCGCGCCGTGCGCAACGCCGACGCCGAGAAAGAGCGCGCCTTTGGCGAGTCCATGATTCAGCGCATAAAGCGCCAACACGGTGGCCATGGGCGGCCACAGTTCAGCCGAGTGAAGTCCGATACCGATACCCGCGAGCATGACGCCCATCTGACTTACGCTTGAATAAGCCAGAATGGTTTTCGGGTCGCGTTGGGTGAATCCGACCGCGGCGGCATAGAACGCGGTCGCGAATCCCGCGCTGATGCACGCGAGAGACCACGCCGGCGCGCTGAGTTCACCGGCGGGCAGGAAATTAATCCAGGCCACGAGACCGGCCTTGATCATGGCGCCGCTCAATACCGCGCTGGCGGGAGTCGGTGCAACCGGATGGGCGAGGGGCAACCACATGTGCAGAAACAGCACGCCGGCTTTCACGCCGAACCCGGCGAGTACAAGCAGGATGATCAGGTCCCGGTGCGCGGAGTCCGCTACGGCAGCCGGTATCATGTCGAACACCATACGCTCCGCGTCATGCGCGATCAGCCATATCGCGCTGATAATCATCAACTCGCCGAGAAGGGCCATCACCAGATAGATCCGCGCGGCACGACGAGCGGCGGGCGAATGATCATGCACGACCAATCCATACGCGGCGAATGTCATCATGGCAAAGAGCGCATAGAATGATATGGCGTCGCGCGCCACGATCAGGCCGATATTGGCGGCCAGGGTCAGCAGGTACAGGAAATGGAAGCGTCCACCGCGCTCATCTTCCTTCATATACGCGATGGAGAACCAGCCGGAGAGAAGCCACAGCAGGGCGGTGAAGAAAAGGAACAGGCGGGTGATCGGCGTCAAACCGAACCGGGCGCCCAGCATCAGCCAGGGGATGTCGCAGACAAACGGTGATGGCCATGCGGCGAGCAGGAGCGCAGGCAGCGGCGCGCTCAGAATCAGCATGTTGCGCGGCGCACGGTGCCTGCGTGTCGCAAAGACACCGATGGCGGCCAAGACCGGATAGCCGAAGGCCAGGAGTGTCCAGGCGGTGATCATGGCAGAAACTCCAACCGCGCTATGACCTTCGCAAGCGCGAGCGGGCTGATCGGGGAACCTGCGGTCAATCCCGCAATCAATGACAGGGCGGCCGTGGCGATGGACGGCACCACCAGGGTCCACGGTGCTTCCAGGCGGCGATGCGCGGGCTTATCCGGCCAGGCGTCGACCGGTTCCTTGAACCAGGCCGCATACAGGATCGGCAGGAAATAGGCGGCGTTGAGCAGCGTGCTCGTCAGCAGGACCAGGATCACCCAAGGCTGGCCGGTCTCGAGACTGCCCAGACCCAAATGCCATTTGCTCACGAATCCAGCGATGGGCGGCACGCCGATCATGCCGAACGCGGCCACGGTGAATGCCATCATCGTAACGGGCATGCGGCGGCCGATACCGTTCATCTCCGAGATGCGTTTGACGCGCAGTTCCTCGGCGAGGATTCCGGCGCAGAAGAAGAGGGTGATCTTCATCAGCCCTTGATGAACCAGATGCACGAGTCCGCCGGTTGCGGCGGTTTCGCTCACCAGGGCGACGCCCAACATGATGTAGGAAACCTGGCTGACCGTGGAGTAGGCCAGTCGTCGTTTCAGGTCATCCTGGGCGAGTGCCCGCAACGAACCGTACACAATGGTTATGGAGGCGAGCGCGGCCAATGGCGTGACCAGCCCCATGGACGAGGCAAACTCAATGCCATACACA
>CAYRPR010000128.1:0-6358 GCA_964425945.1 uncultured Verrucomicrobiota bacterium
GGAGCGATTTGATAAGCCTTTCGCCTCGATCGTATTACTGGCTACAATGACCGCCATGCACGTGGGAACGAATCTGCTGTATTACGGAGCCACATTCACGGTAAATGCCCATCCGTACACATTCTTCCTGTCGGTGGTCCTGATTGCTCTAACGCGCCAATGGTATGAGAACCCGGCCCGTCGCGCCGTGGTCGTGGGACTGGGCTTGGTTGCCGCCATGCTGTATCTGGTCCGCCCGCTGAATGCCCTGATGGTTCTATGGATTCCCCTTTATGGTCTCACAAACTGGTCGTCGGTCGGTGATCGCCTGCGATTCTATTGGGGGCGGCGCAGCGACTTTCTCTGGATGGCCTGCTCGGCGTTTGTTCTGATGATTCCACAGTTTCTAATCTGGAAGTATTCCTCCGGACAGTTCGTCGTGAAGGCGTATCAGCATGTTGACGTTTCAAGTTTCGGAATCCCTCAAGTAGGGGCATTCTTCTTCGGAATACGTAAGGGCATGTTCCTTTGGTTCCCGGTCTTCATCCTGGTGGCAATGGGCCTCATACGCATGAAGGATCGGGTGCGGGAGTATCTCCCGCCGGTTATCACGCTCTTCGCAGTCTACTCACTCATTACATCAAGTCTAATTATCTGGGAATCCGCCGGCGGCTTCGGCAATCGCTACGTGGTGGATCTGGCCGCCTATGCGACATTGCCCCTGGCTGCCTTCTACTCCGGCCTGAATCGCCCAACCATCCGTGTGTTGGTTGGCGCGTGCTCGGTGATTTTTGTCTGTTGGTCGCTATTCCTCCTCACGCTCCTCTATCGTCGCGAAATCGGTTTTTACGGTCTCGACGCGGAGGCCCTCTTCGACATCTTCTGGTGGCGCAAGGACGCCTTTTTCAATTGGCTGGTTGGCATCCGCGCGTGAATGGCGTCACAACCCTTGAGCAGGATTAAGAGGTCAGGAATGACAGGTGATCGTATTACCCCGGGCATCCGAGCTGTCGTGTGCCTTTCCCTGGCGTATGTCTCGCTACTGCCTCAGTTCTACCTGATCTTCAATGATCAGAACCGACCCTATCTGGTCTGGAATGGCACGTACCATGCCGGCATTCTCGGGGCCGTATTCCTGCTGGCGCTGATTTTCTTCCTGTTAAGTCTCGTCCTGTCGCGGGTGTTGACGCGCTGGTGGGTCTGGGCTCAATTTCTCGGTGCGGCCGTCATGATGTTTATTATGGCCCGCACGATAGTCGCTATGGTCGACCGGGTTGGCTCTTTGCCGGACGCGACGCAGGCGGTGTTGAACGCGACATGGGCCAAGTTGCTCTACTACGTTGTGCTTGCGATAGTCCTCCCGGCCGTGTGGCCGCGTCAAGTGGTCCGGGTATTGGTGAATACATGCCTCGTCATATTCCCGGCGGTGATCCTGCTGGTTGTCATGCCCCTAACCTGGCGGACGTACGGGCGGGGCGATATGCGCGGACTGAAGGATTTGGTTCATGATAGCGACCTGTCGCGTCCCGGGCATGCGGGGGCCACCACCAATGTGCTGATCTTCATTTTTGACGAATGGTCGTTCTACCGCGCATTCGGTGCGGGATCCCAGCCGGATACCATGCCCTATACCCGGCGTTTGATGGAGCAGTCGCTGGTATTTGCCCAAGCCTATAGCCCCGGCTCGGTGACCCATATCTCCATACCCAGAACACTGTTTCCGAACCACCCGGGCGTGAAGGGTAAATCGTACAAGGATATCTGGCATGTCGGATTCGGCGGGATCATATCCGCGCAGGACGGAAGTATCTTTGATTTGGCCGATCCCGACGCGCTAAAAGTTCTCTCGGGGTTCTATCTGGAGTACGATCAGTTGTTTGGCGGGCGCGTCGATTACATCCCATCCTACAAGGACACGGCGGCTTATAAACGAACCGTGCGGGACGAGATCAAAAAACTTCTGTCGACGCAGATGTCGTGGTTGCGTTTTCTGGGAATTCGGGTTGGAAGAAAAGAGAACGTGGACTGGCACTTCGCCCAGGTGATGGTTCATCGTGATGCGGTGTTCGCCATCAGAAACCTCCGGCGGCCCATGATGGGCGTGTTTCATTATTGTCTGCCACATGGTCCCTACGGGTGGGTTGGCGGCGACACAAGGAAATGGCTGGAGAATCCCTCGTATGAATTCACGGTCTCTGGATACATGGGTAATCTGGCGTACTTGGATGATAAGATCGCAGAGCTGATGGAGGCCTTGGCGGAGCGCCCCGAGGATGTAAACCTGCTGATCTTTACGTCGGATCACTCATGGAAAATGGATCCCGACCATATTACGTGGAGTGCTATAAGTCAGTATCCCTTTGACGAAATCGAGGCCGATATCCATTCGGTATTCAGGCATGTGCCCCTCATTGTCCACACCGGCCGCGCCGATGATATGGGGGTGATTGATGAGCCTTTCAACGTCGGGGATCTTCATCATTTTGTCCAGCGGTTCCTGGCCGGCGAACCGTTGTCCTCCCCGATTGAATGATCCGGAATTCATAACCGCGTTGTCGCCAGATCCCCATTGATTTCATGCATCCTGTCCCGCGGTTCCTGCTTCGCCGTCTGCGTCAGTTGGGTGAAGCGATCCTGTTCTGGCCCGTCCTGATCATCCTGTCGCTTATGGTGGCGGGATTGGTTCTGGCAAAGCCGGCATGGGCGTGGCGCCGGAGACGTGATTTGCGCGAGTTGCTGGCGCGATGGGGTTCCGTGAGCTTGCGGGGACTCCAGGAAGGGCGCGCAACGTGGTGGGAGCTGTTCGAGCACGAAGGTGCGTGGAGCGTCGCCCGCTATCTTCTGTTGCTGGAGGTTTTCAGGCTCATCAACTTGTTCGCCTCGTCGCGCCCATGGGATGGAGCGGCCCCGCAAAGGATACTGGTAGCGAAGTTCGGCCATTTCGGCGATACCCTGCACGCGGTTCCTATGTTACGGGCTTTGCGGGAGGCGTATCCGGATAGTGCGCTGGACTTGGTAACCGGTCCCTGGTGCGCGGACTTGGCGAAGCGTATACCGTATGTTGACCATGTGCATGTTTACCGGCCGGCCATCTACAGCATGCATCGAGGCAACCCGGCGGGACGTCGAACAGGATTTGGTGAATGGCGCTTTTTGTGGTCGTTGCGAAAGAGGTCGTATGACCTGATGATCGTCACCTACCGGACCGGCTTGATTGATCTGGTCCTCTTGGAAGGCGTTCGGCCTCGCGCCTGGTTGGGGCCGGCGCCCGAACGGGATCGCCGTCCCACATCGTCATCACATATTCCGGTTCGCTTCGACTCGGATGTGTACGACGCCGAACGATTGTTGAGCATGCTTTCGCCACTCGGCATCCAGAATCGCGACGCATCCTTGGAGTTCTGGATTCGTTCTGACGAGGAGACGAAGTATCAACGGTTGCTGAATCGGCACGGGTTAAATAAGGCTGCGGGATGGTTGATCTGTTGCCCTGGTTCCGGTTGGCCAGGCAAAAATTGGCCGGCGGAACGCTATGCCCGATTTGCGGATTGGTGGATTGAGAAGTACGCGGCGCCGGTCCTGTTGTGCGGCGGCCCCGATGAGCGGGCACTCAGTGAGCGAGTGCGATCGGCCATGAAACGCACAGCCATCGACCTGACGGGCGAAACTTCATGGGGCGAACTGGCCTGCTTGATTCGCGACGCCCTGCTGTTGGCGGGCAATGATAGCGGACCGATGCACCTGGCAGCGGTTTATCAAACGCCAACGGTAACCTTCTGGGGGCCGACCTCGCCAACTTTGTGGGCTCCGCGAGGATCCATGCACCGTGTAATGCGGAAAGTCGAAAATTGTCCGGGTTGTCTGTACTGGCATCCGGCGGCCGATTGCGTCCGCGACCACTATTGCATGAACCAGATATCCGTTGATGAGGCCATCAACGCCGTTCAACAATTGGATTCATGCATTAACGGCAGGATATCGCCATGAAAAAGATCAAGAGATGGGTGCTGGATCGTATTCTACATTCGCGGCTTTATCCGCATATTTGTTTTTTCGCCAATCCCTTCAAGATCTACGAATACTACGAGCTGATTCGCGGTGTGCCGTTCAAAAAAAGCGATGTGATCCTGGATGTCGGTTGCGGGGCGGGCCTTCAAACCAACCTGTTGGGGCGTCATTGTGGCCGCATCATCGGCATCGATCCCGGTGTGAATACCGTGCGCCGTGCGCAATCCGAGCACTATCTGGTCGCCGGACGCATTAATAGCGAGTTTCGCATCGCGACGATCGAGGAGGCGGCTTTTGATGCGGACACATTCGATAAGATATTCAGTGTATGTGTGCTGGAGCATATTGCTGACGACCGAAGTGTGCTGCGCGAATGTTTTCGCACATTGAAGCCCGGCGGTTCGCTTCATATGTCCATTGACAGCCTGGCTACGGTGACCGAGTCGCGCGCCCTGAAAAAGCATTCTGAAAAGTATGCCGTACATCGTTATTATCGGCCGGAAACCATAACGGCCTTATTGGAAGAAGCCGGATTTGAGGCCATAGAGGCAAAGCCCATTTTGTGTAGTGATCTGGCGCGCGATTTATTCACCAGATGGATAGTGGAAGACAGGACGTATCGATACAGTGAGGCGTATCTGACGTATCGGCGTCTCGTGCGTGCGGAGCGCGCCCATGCGGACGCCAGCAAGGGCATCTACATCATCGTGCACGCTCGTAAACCCCAATGAACGTAGCGGCGTTCTATCATTGGCCCAAGCAGTTCTCCCGGCGCTCCGGCATGTATCCGTTGGTGGAGGCGCTGGGGGCTGTGCCCGTCAAGTACGAGCGCCCGTACCGAATGCTGATGGCCAGAAGCTGGACGCTGGGTCATGCCTTGCAACGGTTCGGGAACTGGTATTACGGGAGCGAGTGGAATGGGTTGTGCCCGATTGTGGATGACTGGCGTCTCTATCGGCGTTGTCCGCGAAATCTCGATGTGGCCCACTTCCTGTGGGGAGAATTCGCGGGACCCATCTGGCCCGGCCTTATGCGCAGGAAAGCCCGGCATCTGGTGGGCACATTCCATGCCACGGCGCGGAGTCTGCCCAATGTGTTGCGGCACTCGCGCACCATGCGCGCCTACGACGCCGTCACGTTGATGTCGGAGACTCAGCGCCCCTTCTTTGAGCAACAAGGCATTCCCACGGAGAACATTCGCGTGATCCTTCATGGTGTCGACACGAGTTATTACATGCCATTGCGCGAACGTGAGCCTTTGAGAAGTGATGTGCCGATCCGGGGCCTGTTGGTAGGTTACACAGAGCGCGATCATGAGTTCATGGCATCTGTTTTGAAGGCGATGCCCCCGAAGGTACTCGACATGACCGTGCTGGTCCCCGAAACCTATAGATCACACTACCGGGATGTTCCATATGCCGAATTTCCCGGCCATCTGGACGACGCGAGTTTTCTGGAGGCTTATCAAAGCGCGGACCTCTTGATCATGCCGATGTTGGACTGCACGGCGAATAACGTGGTGCTGGAGGCGATGGCCTGTGGCACACCGGTCATGATCAACAGCGTGGGCGGGGTTCCCGAGTACGTGGATGCGTCCTGCAATTGGATTATGCCCGATAAGCAGGTCGATTCATGGGTCGATACACTGGTCACACTCAGCCGGAACCGACAGCTCATGGTTGATCGTCGTCCATCGGTGCGTGCATGGGCCGAGCGTTTTGACTGGCGGACGGTAGCGATGAAGTATCTTGAACTGTATCGGGAGCTGGACGCGCGTTGACCGGCGGTGAAACCATGAGTTCATACCGGATTGATTGGAGCCGCGGTCTCATCGAGCGGCAAAAACCGGACGCGGTCGGATCCGGCCCATCGGCCGTCATGCTGTTCGGAGGCGATTTCGCCCCGGGCCATGCCCAGTGGGAGCGCATGCGCGCGGATCCGGCGGGATTCTGGGGAGCCGCGTGGTCGCGATGGGAGTCAGCCGATTTACGCGTGCTTAATCTGGAGGGCGCGTTTTCGGATGGGCGGGACCGGTTACCGAAGGACGGACCGCATTTGGTGTGGCCGGTGGAGTACAGCGCGCTCTTGGGCCGTCTGCCCGTGGATGTCTGCTGTATGGCGAACAATCACGTGATGGATGGCGGAGCGAGCGGGTTGCAGAACACCTTGGATGCGGTGCGGGGCCGTGGAAAGCGCGTGTGCGGCGCCGGTTTCAGCGATGAGGACCGGGACGCGCTTATCATCCGGATCAATGAATTTTCCCTGGCGATTCTAAATGTGTCGGAAGCGGAGGAAGCCGCGCAGAACGACGAAGGCGTCGGCGCCGCTGTAATCGACATCGAGCGTTTGTGTTCCCGGATTGAGCGACTCC
>CAYRPR010000129.1:0-6270 GCA_964425945.1 uncultured Verrucomicrobiota bacterium
ACGTGAATACCAATCTCCGCGGGTCGAATGATGTCGAAGTGGGCCGAGGTTAGACGCCCGTCCACATTGGTCACCACCCCGTTGTTCCAGGTCACGGGCGCTGGAAATACGCTGGTATCCTCCTGCCAGACCACATTGGTCGGGCTGTTCCACAACGGGTACACCGAAAGGCCCTGGACGTAGGCCGTGATCAGATTCTCCCTCGCGCCCCCGCCGCCGTAGCGCTCCTTGAGCTGCAGCAGAATGGTGGAGTAGTCGGCCAGTTCCGGCAGTTCGTTGCGGATCTGGATCACCGGATCGGCCGGCGTCAACAGGCGGTAGTTGATCAGGTCCATGGTATTGATCTCGCCGTTCCGATACCAGAGCAGGAGATAGACATTGGTCCCGCGCAGATTCTGGAACGCGGCCGGCATCTCCCGCACCCAGGACGGCGTTTGACCGGGAACGGTTCCGGCCAGCGAACGGAAATAGGATATCCCATAACAGTTATTGATATCCGGGTGCAGGCGGAAGGAGATGCCGAGCATGTAATGCTTGCTGTACGCCTGCTCGTTGCCGGTCTCGAACGGCTTGATCTTGACCTGCACATCGTAACTCAACAAGCCCGTGTTGTAGGCCCATACCGACTGCAAGTTCAGTTCGGGATGATCCTGCCAGTTCAGGTAGATCTGACCCTGTTCGCCCTTGAGATCCAACGAGGGTTGCCCGCCGGACGGCCCGGTGTCGCGTATTTTTGGATCGAGATTTACCGCCGTCCAGACATCGTCGTCGAACGCCCCGTCGTCATCGAAATCGAATCCGATCGGCAACACATCCGACGAAGGAAGATCCGTCAGCACGAAGGTCAGCCTTCGGCGCGCCTCGATATGCGTGCCCGGATTGGCCACGCCGGTGGATTGCACGACGATCTGCCCGACGTTGCTGACCGTGTTCACGATGAACTGATCGCCGTTGCTCAGGGTGTACGTGCCGGCCGGCATGATGGCCTTGTCCACCATGTGGACCGAACGGACATACGACGCGCCCGATTCGGCCAGGTAATAGGCGCGATTGGCATTGCTGACATGGATTCGCTGGAACCGCGCACTGGTCGCCATGGACAGGGCCGCCGCGCCCAGAAACGCCATCGCCACGAGGGCGATGATCACCGCGATGATCAGGGAACCATCGCGCGCATTCCGTCTATGTGTCGTCTTCATGATGTCACCCGCTGGGTATGTTGCGCAGTCGAACGCGATTGGTGTAGATGTCGCCGGTGGATGCCGTTCCGAGAATGATCTCAACGATTCGTGATTGGGGGTTCCATGTGTAGGCGGGCGCGCCGTCGGGCCGCGCGTAGTAGCGCAATTCAAACTGGCCCACGTCGTCGCTCAGCGCCACGCCGTTCAGGGTCAGGGGCGATCCGGCCCCGCCCCAAGTCAACGTCCGCCGATGCGTCGCGCCGGCCGGATCCAGATAGTCGTACGTGATCAATTGCTGCGTCGAGCTCACCACGTTCGAGATCGTGGTGAATTCACGAACGATCCGCCCCATGGCCAGCTGGGATTTCTGGGCGGCATCGACATTCCGCCGCACCTGCATGAAGCCCTCCACCATGGGCAAGAGCGCGATGGTCGATGCCAGCACCAGCAGGCCGACCAGGAGGAGGACGGCCACGACCTCGATCAACGTGAAACCCTTTTTCATAGCGGCACCGCGAAGAGGCGTGTCAGATTCTCGCCCAATGTGTTCTGCAAAGTGATCTTCAACAGGTTGTTGGTGGACGGCGAACCGCTTTCCGTGTTCCCGTCGAATGCGATATAACGGTTTTCGATGACCCGGAACCGGTTCTCGAACAGGGACCCCTCGGCGCCCACCTGCTGGTGCAGTTGCTGGAGCCCGTTCGTATGCAGGCCCACGACGTCTTCCATGGCCATCTGAAGGTCCAGCGCGTCGTGCAGCAGGAGGCGCGGCTCATGACTGCGCAGAAACACACTGCCCAAGAACGGAATCACCGCCGCCAGGGCCAGCGCCGCGATCACCAGCGTGACGATCAATTCGATCAGTGTAAATCCATGCGATCCTTGTCTGTGCCTGCTCATGGTATGAGTCCCGTAAAGCCGATGATGGCAATCTGTTCCTGATGCCCGCCGTCCGACAGGCTGATCCATGTGGTCGCGCCCGGATCGCCGCACTCATTGAATGTGATCAAGCCGGTTCCCTGTACGATACGCACGCCGGCCGGCAACGTGTGCGTGGCCGACGCCTCGTCCGGGAGATGAATGGGCGAAGCCACGCCATCCCGCTGAAGCGTATAGGACGAATCCGTAATCAACACACTCCAGGTCACCGTGTTGTTCGCCATGGCCATGGCCTGCGAGAAGCGCAGATGCGCGCGCAGGATACCGGCCTCGGCCACGACGTCGGCGTGGGTGTTGCGTATTCCGACCATCACAAACACGGCCAGAATCGCGAGTATCACCAGAACCACCACGACCTCAATAAACGTGAAGCCGTTTGGGGTTCGCTCCGTATGCGCTCTATCTGTTTCCTTTTGCATGGCGGGCCCGGCCTTCCTTGGCGCGCGACGATGGGGGAGACCGCCGCCGGGCGGCCTCCCCGCTATCGCATCGCTATGGCATCAGCCAGACGCGCATCAGGTTGCGCGCGCCACTGGGCCGGGTTTCCGTGGCGGTGACCTGCACGCCACCGCCGCCCTCGGCGAACGTGTAGCTGAAGTCCGCGCTGTTGGGCGCATTGGCGCCGCCGGCTGCCACCACGACTTCGGCGGCCGTCGGTTCACGGTTGTTCTGCAGGCAGAACCGCCCGTACGCCAGCGACGTGTGGGACAGGCCCGCCGCCACCGCGCCTTCCAGCGCCTTGTCCCGCGCATCATTGATCAGGTCGATGTACCGCGGTATGGCCACCGCCGCCAACACCGCCAGAATGACCAGGACGGCAATGACTTCGATCAGCGTGAAGCCGGCCTGGGCCGATTTCGTGTTGAGTTTCGTATTCATCTTCTTCGTGCTCTTGCGCACCCTCCGCTTGTTGATTGGTTATGGTCTCACACTCGTCATATTCCCTACGCTTCCATGGCTTGTTCCGCGCGCATGCACCTCCTTTCCGGATTGAACATCGATCGTTTCATAGCTTCTCTCCGCCTTTATACTCATGCAGGTTGCGTGCCAGGTCGCGGCGCATGAACGAACGCCCGGTTTTCCGCCTGTCGCCCGCTTCCGGGTGATCCGGGAGGGCGCGGCGGGCTCCATTCCGCGTAGCTTCAAGCTACACAACCTGTGGTTTGGACGGTTCATCGGCCTCGCTCCGCTGGCGAATGGTGGATACATCAATGTGATGTTTCGCGATCCGGTGCCATAAACTGCGTTCCTTGATCCCGAGCAGTTCGGCGGCTCGCACCTGTACGCCGCCTGAACGGGTCAGGGCTTCCAGGATCATCCCCTTCTCCATCGCGCCCAGCTGCTGGTCCAGATTCCGCATCTCCATATCCGGCCCGGCCGGTCCGCCGACCGGGAATCCGACATGTCCCATGGCGCTGACACTCAAGTGCCGGGGCTCAATGACGCCCGAGGCCAGCGTGGCCGCGGCTTCGATCACGTTCTTCAACTCCCGCACATTGCCGGGCCAGGTATGCGCGGTCAGGGCCGCCAGCGCCTTCGGCGCGATGGTCGCGTCGCGTTTGATCTGGCGCAACAGATGCATGGCCAGCAACGGAATGTCCTCGCTGCGCTCGCGCAACGGCGGCAGGTGGATGGAGAAGACGTCGATGCGGAAATACAGGTCTTCGCGAAAGAGTCCGTCCGCGACCATCCGGTGCAGATCCTTGTTCGTCGCGGCGATCACGCGGATATCGATGCGCACCGGGTGGGCGCCGCCCACCCGCTCGATTTGCCGTTCCTGCAGGGCGCGTAGAATCTTGGCCTGGGTGACCATCGGCATGTCCGCTATTTCGTCGAGAAACACCGTGCCGCCGGTGGCGGCCTCGAACTTGCCGAGCTTGCGGCTGTAGGCGCCCGTGAAGGCGCCTTTCTCGTGCCCGAACAACTCGCTTTCCAGCAGGCCCTCGGGAATGCCCGCGCAGTTGATCGCCACAAAGGCCTTGTCCGCCCGCCGGCTGTGCGCATGAATGCTCCGCGCGACCAGTTCCTTGCCCGTACCGCTCTCCCCCTGGATCAGAACCGTGGAATCGCTGGGCGCGATCTTGAGGATAAGCCCCAACACCGCGCGCATCGCCGGCGACGGCGCCACAATTTCCGGAAACAGCGCGCGTGCCTCGACGTTTCCGAGCACTTCGGTGAGCCGGTCCAGCATCCGATTGATCGGCGATACGCTGTTCCGATCCGTAGGAGCCTGTTGGGCGGAGGGCACGGCATACGGAACGAGTTCCTCGGCCCGCTGAATGAATCGCTCAACCGGATTGAGCAACAGCCATACGATCAGGACGCCGGTAAGGAACGCCGTGCCGACCAGGATCGCGCCGGACGCCACGAGCGGCCAGCGCAAGCCCGATGAGATCACGGACGAATACCGCATCAACTGGTAGGTCAGCAACGCCGCCAGCGCGGTGAATCCCGCGAAGATCGCCGGGACCAGGAAATAGCACTGCACTTTGAATGATGTGGTTTTCATACGGATTTCGTCGCTATCCGCGCGAGGTCCCACATCGGCAGGTACACCGCCAGCGCGAAGAATCCCACCATCGCGGCCAATGCGATAATCAGGATGGGACCCATCGCCGTGGTCAGTTTCCGCGTGGCGTATTCCACCTCGGCATCGTAATGAAGTGAAATCTCCTTCAGCATTTCGTCCAGATTGCCGGCCTCCTCGCCGATGGCGACCATGTTGATGAACATCGGGGTGAAATAACGGGCCGCCATGAGGGGCTGTGCGATGCCGCGACCTTCCTGCAACTGGGTTTGCACCCGGATCAGCTCCCGACCGATCGACCGGTTCCCGATGGTTTCGGCCAGCATCTGGATCGAGTCCAGAATCCCCACGCCCGTCGCCTGCAGGATCGAGAAGATACTGGCGAAGCGCGACAGGGCGGCCTTGATCAACAGGGGGCCGATGAGCGGCACGCGGAGAATCAGGCGGTCGCGCCAGTACCGGCCCGGCTCGGTGCGGACCGCGGCGTACACAGCCCATCCGAGCGCGAAAAGGGCCGCGATGATCTCCTTCCACCAAGACCGGAGAATATCGCTGATCGCCAGGCACATCCGGGTCGGCAACGGCAACACGATATCCACACGCGTGTACACGGCTGCAAACTGCGGAATCACAAACGTCATCAGTACGACGAACGCGACGACCAGGCACGCCAGCACAACCACCGGATACTGCAGCACCGCGCGCACGTCGGACTTCACCTTGTATTCGTGCGTGATGACGTAGATCAGCCGCTGCAGGATCTGCGGCAGGGCGCCGCCGGTTTCACCGGCCAGCACCATGCTGCAGTACAGCGTGGAGAAGACGTCCGGATGACGCTGCATGGCCCGGTACAGATTCGATCCGGATCGCACATGCGACGCGATATCCGCGCAGATATCCTTCAGGCGCTGGTTTTCCGTCTGGTTCTCCAGAATGTCAAACACGCGTAGCATCGGGATCCCCGCGCGAAGCATCGTGGCGAGCTGTTTGGTGAACAGGATCAATTCCTCCGGGTGTACCGACGATCTTCCGATGCTCCAGCGCCGTGCGCGGCCCGCGGCCTGGACCTCCGTCTCCGCCCGGATATCGACCACCGCCAATCCGCGGGCGGACACCAGTTCGTTGGCATGATCCATGGATTGCGCATCCAGCATACCCGTCATTGATTTTCCGCCCTGATTAACCGCCCTGTAGCTGTAACGTGACATGGTGCACCTGCCGTTTCTATTGGCTGACGACGGACATGGCTTCCTCCGGCGTGGTAATGCCCTGCTTCAATTTGTCGGCGGCGTCCTCCTTCAGGGTGTGCAGGCGTCCGGACGTGTGCGCCGCCCGGTTGATGTCCAGCGTCGTCGCCTTCTTCGAGATCATCTCCTTGACCATGTCGTCGATCAGCAGGACCTCGAATACTCCGATGCGCCCCAGGTATCCCGTTTGCAGGCAACGGGGACATCCCGTCGCCTTGACGAACTCGATGCCCTTCCCGGTCGGAAGATTCCAGAATTTGAGCATCGCCTCCGTGGGCGTGAACCGCTCACAACATTCGTGGCATACGCGCCGGACGAGGCGCTGGGCGAAGGTCAACAGCAGGACCGACGACACGAGGAACGGTTCAAGCCCCAT
>CAYRPR010000130.1:0-4260 GCA_964425945.1 uncultured Verrucomicrobiota bacterium
TCTATACCGTCGGAACGCTGGAGGTCGAGAATGCGCGCGGGGACCCGTTGCCTGAGTCGCTCTTCCGCGAGATGGTACGGCAGAGCGATCTGACGCGGGGCAATGAGGGACTGGCCGATCTCGAGCTGACGTTGTTGCAGTATTCGGCCGGCCTGTGCCTGCCGGACGACCTGACGCTGATATCCCTGACCCGTCTCAGACCGGAGCCCTGACGAGTTAGAAATGGACCTCGCCCCAGCGGGTGGCGGCGCGCAACACGACCTTGCGACGGAAATTCAGTTCGTCCTTGGACAGCTTGGGTTTGTAGATATCCGCCACCGACGGCGCCACAACGACCGTGCGGCCCGCCAATTCCTCGATGCGAAGCATATGCCGCGCATTGATCGCGGGCGGTTCACCAATCACAAGATTCCAGCGAACGGGCGTCACGCCGAGCTTGTACCACCCCTTCTCCACCTCCTTGAGCCCGGCCACGAGCACCGACTCGCCGCCCGCCTCCAACGGCTCTTCAAAAGGCTCCAGCATGTATTCGATCTTGGTGCCGTCCGTTTTTTCCACGACCATGATATTGCGCTGGGGATCACCGCGATGGATATCGATCCAGTAGTCCGGTCCCAGTCCGATGCCGAGAAAATACACGCGGAGCAATCCCTCCTCGGAGAGGCCCGTCCGCTGGGCATAGTAGCCGGACGGGAAGGACACGAGCACTTCCGGCATCTCCTCCCAGGACATGTTCTCGGAGATGGGCTTGCCGGCCTTATTCGGCAGGAACCGCGTCCGCGTGACCCGGCCACTGCGATGCTGGGCGCGCAACAGGCTGATGCTGGGCGCGATGGTGTCCTGCGTCAGCATGCTCCGGTTCGGATAGAAGATCAGGAAGCTCAATTCTTCGATCGGATCCTTTTCCTGGGCGTCCGGATCCACCAGGCGGGCGCGCAACTTGGCGGCCACCACGGGTATCGCCGATGTAAACTCATCGATGGACATCGGCATGCGCGAAAATCCGCGGTGGGTCGGGCGCGCTTCCCGGACGACATGATCGATCGCTGTAATCAGATCGAGCTGTTCAATGAAATCCTTGAAGAAGGCCGGCCATTCCTTCGGCGGCAAGGCGTGATCGTATTCAAACGTACGCAGTAGCTGGGCCAGTCTATCGGTTCGCTCCGCGAGTTCGAGGGTTTCAAGGCGGCGAACACGCAGGATGCGCCCTTCGTTCACCAGAGAAATGTACAGTTCCCCGCTCACATTATGCACATAGAGCCCGCCGATCTCCGACAGGCCGCCCACCCATTCCGTCACGCGGCCGTAGGAGGCGTCCAGTTCCACGACACTCCACGTTTCATCCTGGCGCACAATGGCCGCCAGCGTCGTGCCGTCAGGCAACAGCACGATGTGCCGGATGCCCGGAATACGTTCCATCAGATTGAACAGCATCTGGCGGTCGGTATCGTACCAGCACACGTCGGCCGTGCGCTTCTCGCCGAATACGAGCGTGCCGCCGGACGGGTCAAGGGCCACATTGGAAAACTCGGCAAACGGCCCGTAGTCCACCAGCCACCAATCGCCGGCCGGATCGCGCATCATGACGGATCCGAACGGAAGGATCGTCTCGGAATCCGACTTCTGCATCGTGACATACAACCGGTTGTGGGCATCGACCTGCACACTGGTGAAACCGAAATCCGGTTCGATCCAGGGGGTGATGATGTTCTGCGCCAGGGCCACGCCGTCGTACAGCGGCTCGAAGCGGAGCAGTCGTCCGCCATGGCCGGATTCGGCGACATACAGACGGCCGGCGGCGTCGAAGGCGATATCGGCCGGACGGCGGAAGGTCGATTCGGTCCAATGCGCCGTCGAGCGATCGGGGATCAGCGCCCAGGCCGGCAGCACGTCGTTGACCGCAAACTGGTTATCGAGAACCGGCATCACGCGGTGATCGCGGATCAGCGATATGCGATTGGCGTTCTTCTCCGCGACGTACAGATGGCCGCTCATGGGTTCCTGCGCCATGCCGGAGGGTCCCTGCAGGTCATGCGCCACGATCTCGACCGCCAGCACCTCCTTCGAGGGCTCCAGGCGCATCGCCGGGGCCGGGATCACCAGGCCCATCGCCAGGACCCCGCACCACAGCGCCATCCATTGCGCTGTTCCCGCCCGATGTCGCATGTCTGTGGTTCTCATAAGTGAATGGTTTCCGCCACGGGCACCTGTTCCTCGGAAGCCACTTCGCCCGGCGCTCCGCTGAGTCTCTGCCATTGATCGTGCCGCAAATGCGTATAGGCGATGACCCAATCCAGTTCGCCTTCCGGCCGGGTGGTCTCCAGCCGGTAATGATCGCGCGTGCCGTCATCATGATGAACGACCATGTAGCTGTCCAATGGATTGCGCGGGTTCAGCACGAGGGAATAGTCGGGTGTCCGCCCGAGCCCCAGGAAATGGACGGTCGCGATTCCAATGCTGGATACCGTCACGGCGGACGGCTGGGGCACCACCAGCGCGCCGGCGCCCAGGTCGCGCAGTTGATAGTCCGGAAGGCGGGTCCCACGCACAAGCACCGGCAAGCGGGACGTCTTGACAAGCCGGCCCGACCGGGTCCGCAATCCGAAAACGGCAAACGCCAGCGCCGGATTCTCGCCCTCCGCCATCAGCCGGTTCGGTTCGAACACGACAAACTGCACCCGCAAGACCGGGTCCGCGATGTCCTTATCCGGATCGAGCGGCGCCGCCCGCACATCGGCCGCCACAATGGGAACGCGCGATACGAAGTCGCGGAACGACACGCGCGGATGACCGTGCATGTAATCGAGGCCGCCGAACGCGAGAACCTGCGCGAGATAATCCGGGCAGACCTTGGGTATGTTCTGCGGACTGTGCGCCGGATAGTACGTTGCGTACAGGAGCATATCGAGCGTGTGGTCGTACGGCCGGTCCACCGCGAACGCCAGCAGACGTCCGGATCCGTCCTCCGTCACCAGGACGCGACGCTGGACGGCGTCCCACTGCACGGACTCGATGGATTTCAAGCCCGTCACCACCTGCTCATGCCGATCGGAAGCCGGATCGATGTGGACGATGGTTCCCCGCTCCTCAGCCACGAGGAACGATCCGTCGGGCAGTATTGTCAGCCCCTCCGCCCCCCTGGCGGTGTAGGAACTGTGCCCGCTCAACGTGTGACGTCCCACCAGATCGATCCAGCCGATCTCCCCCGTGATCTCGCAGGTATATACCGCCTGCTTTCCGCTCTTGGAAAACCGCACTTCAGAAAAACTGGAGAAGAGGCGCTGATACGGAATCCACCAGTTGCCTTCCGTATCGCGATAGAGGATCACCGAGGAGAAGATGCCGAGCACGTCCTGCTTGCTGACCGACTCCACATCCGAACCCGCCAGGAGCAGTTCGCCCTTGCTGCCGACATCCAACCCCTCCCAGGCGTACTGGGACCAGATGCCGGGAATGTCGACGGCCTCGCCCTCCGAATAGCCACCCGCCTCATCAAGGCGGAAGCGAATCAGCCGGCCGCCCGGCGTGTCCTCGACCGCATAGAGATCGCCCTCGGCGGAGAAGGCGATGGCCTCCGGAAACACCAGTGCGCGGCCGCGGCGAAGGGCATCGCCATCACGATGATAGACGGGCGTGTTGCCGTCGATCACGACCTGCGTTTCACCGTCGATCAGCACGCGGACCCGGCTCGCATCTTCTTCTGAGACAAAGAGCGCGCCGGTGAACGGATGGATCGCGATGCCGTCCGGACTGACCAATCCTTCGGTCAGCACCGTCCGGGTGAAGGTGCGATCGCGGTTAAGGGGTTGGCGCGGCTCCTGCATCCGGTCCGCGAGTACCGCCGACGGGGGGACCAGAACAAAATCGGAGGATTCGGCGTCCGCGGCGAATGGGTTGACCTGGATGGGAAACGCGGGCGGCGGGGTGTCTGACGCCGCATCCCGCGAGCCCTGCCCGATCATCGGCAGACCGGCCGTCAGAAAAACCAGTACCCCCGCGAAGACGGAGAATATGCCGGAGAACAGAACAATGTTCCGCACCGGATGTTTCATTGCCCGCTTAGTTCGATGTCGCCCCCTGCTCATGTATACACGCCTCCGTCCTCTGTCAAAGCAGGATTCATTCCATATTCAGCCGCATACGGGCGCCGCCCTGCATTCTATTAGCAATATACCCTCTTCATTCCAAAAGGGTAAGAGCCGAAGTTCTCATATTCTACAACGCGACGACGCAAAGATGAAAACGAAGAGCACGGTGGCC
>CAYRPR010000130.1:4270-6261 GCA_964425945.1 uncultured Verrucomicrobiota bacterium
CACCCGCCGAAGCGGGTGAAGCGATCGTCCGACAGCGCGGAAATCCATAAGGCATCCCCCTATAAATCCTTCATCCGCGCCCCCGATATGCAAATGATTACGGGCCTGTAGTATAGCTCGGTTAGTGATGAATGATGAGAATCAAAACGCGGCATTCGGCCTGGGCTTCCTTCAATCCCGGCGAATCCACTCGGTACGCTGGCGTGCCACTACCTCCAGCAAATCCGCCACGAACAGGGCACGTCACGTACCGGGGACCTACTCCATGCGCCACACGATGCGCCGGAGGAGATCGAAGCCCAGAGCCGCCGCGCACTTCTCGTACAACCCGGCGACCGCGCGCACCGCGCCGGTCGCGATCCGATGCCATGCGGAGGAGGTTGTTTGTCCGCGCGATTTGGATTAGGGTCCAAGTGACGGTTTCGCGTAACCGCATCGCGCGACGCGCCGGATTCTATTTCAGCAAGCATGAATGCGTCACATAGGAAAGGTTAAGTCATGATTCCGACTCGTCCCCTGTATCTTCCCCCGCCCTACCAGGATTCCCTCGAACATGGACGCCTCATCCTGCGCGACGGATCCACGGCCACCGTGTTCGTTTCCCGACAAACCGATCATGCGGACTTGAAGGCGCTCTTCCAGCGTCTCTCCCCCGAATCCAAACGCAACCGATTCTTCTCCCTCTCCGAACCGAACGACAAGATGATCGAACGGCTCTGTGATTCAACCGATCCGCGCAAACAGATGACGCTGATCGTCAAGCGCGTCGTCGGCTGGGAACAACGCGTCATCGCGACGGGATCGTACTTCTCCGAATCCGGCACGTCGGCCGAAGTGGCCGTCACGGTCGAGGATCCGTTCCAGGGCCGCGGATTGGGCACCCTGCTCCTTGAGCGCCTGGCCCTGCTCGCGATTACCCACGGATTCACGAAATTCCATGCGGTCACCCTTGCGGGCAACATTCCGATGCTTGAAGTCTTCCGCCACTCCGGTTTCCCGGTCGAGGAATCGGAATCGGAAGGCGTGGTGACCATCAGCTTCTCGGTGTTGCCGGGCAAGGAAAGCGTACAGCGCACGGAGATGCGCGATCGTCTATTCACGGCCGCTTCGATACGCCCGTTCTTCAAACCGAGATCCGTGGCCGTGATCGGCGCGTCGACCAAGCCGTCGGCCATCGGTTATCGCATCATGGAGGCGCTGGTGATGAGCCGTTTCCAGGGATGCATCTATCCGATCAACCCGAAAGGCGGGGTGGTTTGTTCGATGCGCGCTTACGCGTCGATCCGCGATGTGCCGGAAGAGGTCGATCTGGCCGTCGTCGTCGTGCCGCGCGACGCGGTCATGGGCGTCGTGGATGAATGCGCGGGACGCGGCGTTCGCGCGATCATCGTCATCTCGGCCGGATTCGCCGAAGTGAACGACGAGGGCCGCGCGCTTCAGCAGCAACTGCTGGACAAGGTGCGCGGATACGGCATGCGCATGATCGGCCCGAACTGTCTCGGCATCCTGAACACCGATCCGGAGTTCTCGCTCAACGCGTCCTTCTCGCCGATCTTCCCGCCCGCCGGCAAGGTGGCCATGACCTCGCAAAGCGGCGCACTGGGTCTGGCCATCCTCGCCCTGGCGAAGCGGCTGAACCTCGGGTTGTCCACCTTCGTCAGTATGGGCAACAAGGCGGACGTGTCCGGAAACGATCTCCTGCAGTACTGGGAAGGCGATGAAGGCACGGACGTGATTCTGCTGTATCTCGAGTCGATCAAGAACCCGGGCCGTTTCGCCCGGATCGCGCGTCGCGTCGCGCGCAAGAAACCGATCATCTGCATCAAGGGCGGGCGCACGACCGCCGGCCTGCGCGCGGCCAGTTCGCATACCGCCTCCCTCGCGGGCGGCGACGCGCCGGTGGTAGCCCTGTTCCGCCAGACCGGCGTCATCCGCTGTGACACGCTCGAGGAGATGTTCGACCTGGCCGCTGCGCTTGCGACTCAGCCCCT
>CAYRPR010000131.1:0-6236 GCA_964425945.1 uncultured Verrucomicrobiota bacterium
CATTGAGCGCATCCGCGATTATCTCGAGGCCGACAGCGTGATTTACTTGAGCCACGCCGGCCTGCGTGAGGTCATGAGGGAACACGCGAACCTGCCAACCTATTGCGATGCGTGTTTCACGGGAAACTATCCGGTCCAGCCGGTGAGCGGTAATCAGTTAACAATGAACAGCATCTGATGGGCACCCATATCCTATTCGATATGAGATCCCGCCGCCCGCGGAGGGGCGGCCTACAACCCGAGAAGCCTGTAGGCCGGGGGCTCTGTCCCCGGCGTCTGTGAGCTTGAGCCAGAAGAGAGCATGAGTCGAAATCAGCAAAGATACCGGGACTCCGGCGTGAATCCCGCCTTGGCGGGAACGCTGATCCGCGACATGATGAAGGGCGCGCCCGCGGAAGGGCCGTTGCCCGCGGATTATTTCTGCCAATTGGTGCGCCTGCCCGAATGGATGGCGGTCGAGGGATCGTATCTGGCCATCAGCACCGACGGGGTCGGCACCAAGTTGATGCTCGGCAAGCAAACCGGCTTGCTCGACGGCATCGGGCAGGACCTCGTCGGCATGGTATACAACGACCTGATCACCTGCGGCGGCCGGCCGTTTGTCTTTCTGGATTACTATGCCACCGGGCATATCGAGCCGGATGTATATCGGGCCGTGATCCGCTCGATCCGCGCCGCCTGCGATGTGTGCGACATGCCGCTTCTGGGCGGTGAAACCGCGGAAATGCCGGGCTTGTACGGCGAGGGCGATTTCGACCTGGCCGGTTTCGGCGTGGCGGGTGTACAGCAAAGCGAAATCCTCTCGCCGGCGCGCGTGATGCCGGGCGATGTGCTGGTGGGTTTCCCATCGAGCGGATTTCACAGCAATGGATACTCCCTGATTCGGAAAGTGATCCGCGATGCGGAATTGGATTTGAGCGCCCCGCAAGCGTTCGTCGGCATAACGCGCTCAATCGGGGAATGGTTCATGGAGCCGACCCGGCTGTACGTGGACGTGATCGACGCCATCCGCGCACACGACATCGAGGTCGTATCGGTTGCGCACATCACGGGGGGCGGATATTTCGAGAACCTGCCTCGTTCGCTCGCGGATGGCTGTGGCGCGGTACTGCATCGCGATGCGTTCGATGCGCCCGGTTGTGAATTGTATCACTGGTTTTCGGAGACGGCCGGTATGAACTGGCCGGAAATGCTCGCCACATTCAATTGCGGTTATGGGCTCGTGGCGGTCTGCCGCCCGCCTTCGGTGGACGATATCCCGGACTTGTTCCCCGATGCGCGGGTGATCGGCGAGATCGTTGAGGATGACCGGAAGTCTGTGCGGTTGGATCGCGAATGAAACGATTCGTCATTCTCATCTCGGGGCGGGGGTCCAATATGAAAGCCCTGCTCGACGCGCATCGGGCCGGGCGCTTGCGCGCCGAGCCGGCGCTGGTGATCAGCAACCGGTCGCAGGCGCCGGGACTCGAAACGGCGCGCGCGATGGGTGTGCGCACGGAGGTGGTCTCGTGGAGAGATCCGCAGGGAGGCGAGCGAAGGGTGATTGACTTGGCGGAGGAAGTGGGGGCGGATTTCATCGTGCTCGCTGGGTTCATGCGCGTCGTGACCGCAACGCTGATCGGCGCATTCCCGAACCGGATCATTAATATTCACCCGTCGCTGTTGCCGGCGTTTCCGGGATTGCACGCGCAGAAACAGGCTTTGGAATACGGCGTTCGCGTGAGCGGATGTACGACGCATTTTGTGAATACGGGCGTGGACGCCGGACCAGTCATCCTGCAACGCGTCGTGGACGCGAAGCCGGACGATACGGAGGATACGCTGTCCGACCGCATACTGGGCGAGGAGCACAAGCTGATCGTCGAAACCGTCAACCGGCTGGCCGACGACCGCTTGCAGGTGATCGAGGGTCGAAGGGTGCAAGTCGTTAAATGAGCTCGTATATCATAATCGGCAAGGGGGGGCGGGAGCATGCGCTGGCGGTGATGCTGGCGAAGCACGGTCGCGTCTATTCGTTCGGTGGATCGGATGCGATTCGACAGATTGCCGAGCCGCTCGACAACCATATTGCGGTGTCGCTGGACGCGCCCCTGTCGGACGCCGCGTTGGATGCGCTGCTATCCAAGCCGGACGCGACCATCGTGTTCGGTCCCGAACAACCCATGGCCGCGGGATGGGTGGACCAGATCCGCATGAAATCGGCGCAGGCACGCGTACTCGGGCCAAACCAGTACGCCGCGCAACTGGAATCCAGTAAATGGTGGGCCAAGGAATTCATGATGAGGAACCGCGTGCCGACCGGCGAAGCCCGACGCATCAAGACCGTCCGGGATTTCGATTCCTTTGCGCTCCAGTTCGAGCCGCCGTATGTAATCAAGGCTGACGGTTTGGCCGCGGGCAAGGGCGTGGCGATCTTCCCGGATGCATCCGAGGCCCGCCGCTTCGTCGAGGGTATTGTCTCCGGAAAGTTGTTCGGCGCGCCGCAGACGGCGCTAATCGAGGAGTTTCTGGCCGGGCCGGAATTGAGCATCTTCCTGTTGCTGGACGGATCGAGCGCCGCGCAGATCGGTACGGCTCGCGACTTCAAGCGCGTCTCTGATAACGACGAAGGACCGAACACCGGCGGTATGGGATCGTACACGCCGGTGCCCGATGTCTCCACCGCGGATCAGGGTGAGATATATCGGACCGTACTGCGGCCGATACTTGATGGCCTGAAGCAGGACGGACTGTTCTATCGCGGATTCCTGTATGTCGGCTTGATCCGCACGTCGCGCGGATTCCGTGTGCTGGAATTCAATGTGCGGATGGGCGATCCGGAAACGCAGGCGGTGTTGCCCGTGTTGGGCGATCATCTTTCGACGTTACTGGATCATGCCGCAAACGGGGTGTTGTCCCGACTGCGCGGCTCATCCTGGGTGGATGCGGTGGCCGATGATTTCCTGCGCGTGACATCGGACCGCGCGGCGGTGTGCGTGGTGCTCGCCGCGCCGGGTTATCCGGGCGAGTATCCGTCCGGTTTGCCGTTGACCGGGCTCGACACCGTTGATCTGAATGACGGCACCCATATCTTTCATGCAGGCACGAAACGGTCGGGCCGGGAATGGGTGACGAACGGCGGGCGGGTGCTGAATGTCGTCTCGGTGGCCGGCTCGGTGCGCGCCGCGCGCACGAAAACATACGATGGGTTGAAGCGGCTCGGATGGTCGCATTTGCATTTCAGACGGGATATTGCAGAAAGGGAGGATGGAGCATGATCAGCATAGTGATGGGCAGCAAATCGGATTTGCCGGTGATGGAGGAAACGGCGAAGCAGTTGAAGGAATTCGGCATCCCCTGCGAGATCCGGATACTATCGGCGCATCGCGCGCCGGAGGCGGTGATCGAGTACGCGGGCGGTGCGGAGGAGCGCGGTGTGAAGGTGATCATCGCCGCGGCGGGCATGGCCGCGCATCTCGCCGGCGTATGCGCCGCGAAATCCTGTTTGCCGGTCATCGGCGTGCCGATGGACGCCGCGCCGCTCAAGGGCATGGATTCCCTTCTGTCCACGGTGCAGATGCCCGCCGGGGTGCCGGTGGCGACGGTGGCGATCGGCAAGGCCGGCGCAAAGAACGCCGCGATCCTCGCGGCGCAGATCCTCGGCGTCGGCGATCCGAAAATCCGCGACGCCATCCGCGCCTTCAAGAAGCAGCGAGCCGAAGCGGTTTTGAAGGACGACCGGGAAGTGCAGGCGGGCTAGTCGCCGCGATGCTTGCCTTCGATGTGCGGGATCTCGCCGTACCCGTGTGGCCATGACAGGAAAAGCTGGATATGGCATGGAATTCGGTCAAAATGGCGTCCTATGAATCTGAACGGGAAGAAGGCATTGGTCACCGGCGGCGCGGTGCGCATCGGGCGGGCGATCTGCGAGATGCTGGCCGGCGCGGGCGCGGAGGTCTGCGTTCATTACAACCGTTCGCGCAATGAGGCCGAAGACCTCCAGCGGAGTATCGAAAAAGTCGATGGACATGCCCGCCTCTTCCAGGCCGATCTGAAGTCCGAAGAGGCCTGCCGGCATCTGATCCGCGAGGCGGAGCCGCTGGATATCCTGATCAACAACGCCTCCGTGTTCCACAAACACACGATCGATGAATCCGCGATGCAAGTCGTGATGGACGAGTTGTGGCCCAACTTGTTTGCGCCCCTGCAGCTGATGCGCGCGTTCGCGGAGCAGGGGCGGCCCGGGAAAATCGTCAACCTGCTCGACCGCCGGATCACGTCGCAGGATGCCGCGTGCGTTCCGTACCTGCTGGCGAAGAAGGCGCTGACCGAACTGACCGGACTGGCCGCGCTTCATTGGGCGCCGCGTATTGCCGTCAACGGCGTTGCGCCCGGCGCCGTCCTGCCGCCACCGGGCAAGGGTGAAGCCTACATGAAGGACTATGCGGGGCCTGTGCCGATGGATATACAGGTGACCCCCGTCGACGTGGCTCGCGCCGTGAAGTTTGTGCTAGAAAACGACACGCTGACCGGCCAGATTATCTTTGTGGACGGCGGACAGCATCTGGGGAATGGTTGACGGATGAGTGACAAGATATATATTCGCGACCTCGCGTTGCGTTGCATCATCGGGATCTATCCCGATGAGCGGCGCGAGCGGCAGGATGTGGTCATCAACATCACGCTATGCGGCGATCTCTCGAAAGCGCCGGAACGCGATCAGATCGACGACACCGTCAATTACAAGGACATCAAGAAGCGGGTGGTCGAACTGGTCGAGCAGAGCGAGTACAACCTGATCGAAACGCTGGCGCATCGCATTGCGGACGTCTGTCTCGCGGACACGCGGGTGGAGCAGGTCACCGTCACCGTGGACAAGCCGGGCGCCTTGCGTTTTGCCGACAGTGTGGCGGTGGAGATCACGCGCGGCCGCGACGGGTAACGCCATGACGACCAAGCAGGCTCGTATCCTCGTGTTGCGCGGGGGCGCCATCGGGGATTTCATCCTGACCCTGCCCGCCCTGCACGCCTTGCGGCGACGCTGGCCCGACGCGTACATCGAGCTCATCGGCTATCCCCACATCGCCGACCTGGCGGTCACGGCGGGGATCGTGAATCGGGTTCAATCGCTGGAGCGCGCGGAGATATCCCGTTTCTTCTCCCGTCGCCCCGAATTCCCGGACGATCAGGTGGCGTTCATCCGCTCGTTCGATATCATCGTATCCTACCTGCACGATTCCGACGGTCTGGTGAAAGACAATCTCCTCCTGGCGGGCGGGCGCACGGTGTTGTACGGATCGCCGATCGTGACGGAAGGTCACGCGGTGGAATTCCTCATGCGGCCGCTGGCCTCGCTGGCGATCTATCCGGAGAATGAAATCTGTCAGCTTGCGCTGGGGGATACGGCGGCTCAGGCGGGCCGGCGGCTCTTGATGGAATCCGGTGTGAAGCGTGATCCGGTGGTCCTCCATCCCGGAAGCGGGAGCCGGAGAAAGAACTGGCCCGTGGACCGGTTTATGGACGTCGCCCGCCGTCTGCGCGACAAGCGCGATGTGTGTTTTCTGCTCGGTGAGGCGGACCATTCGATTGAGAAGCCGTTGCGGAACGGCCGATCGGATATTCCGCTCATCATGAATCTGGACCTGCAGCAGGTGGCCGCCCTGCTGAGCGCGTCGTCCTTATATGTAGGAAACGATTCGGGTATTACGCATCTGGCCTCGGCGCTGGGCCTTCCGGGCGTGGCGCTGTTCGGGCCGTCCGATCCGGCTCGGTGGGGGCCGCGCGGGGCCCGCATGCGCATTCTGCGAGGCGAAGAGGGAAGTCTGGATCGTATTGATGTCGAGATGGTTATGCTCGAAGTGGCCGGATTGTCGTCGTAATCCGGTTTCGATGGCAATCCCTGTTTGCCATACTGGGCCAATCGGCTAGTATCCGGGGGCCGCTGGTGCGGGTATAATTCGAGTAGGCATATGAAAATTGCAGTATTGGGTTCGAAAGGGATGCTGGGACAGGATCTGGTGGCCGCATGCGCGCAGGCGGGTATCCAGGTCTGGGGCGCCGATCTGCCCGAGTTGGACATAACGAATCCGGAACAGTTGCTGGCGGATGTGCCCGCCAGCGATTGGGTTGTCAACTGCGCGGCGTACACGCGCGTGGATGACGCGGAGAAGGAGGCGGAACTGGCCCACGCGATCAACGGGGACGGCGCGCTCAACGTGGCGCGGGTGTGCGCTGAAATCGGCGCCGGCTGCGTCTAT
>CAYRPR010000132.1:0-6234 GCA_964425945.1 uncultured Verrucomicrobiota bacterium
TCGGTGGCGGCCGGGATAATACCGCTGGCGCATCCGCTTCGACGGTCGGCGGCGGGTTCAACAACACCGCGAGCGGGCTGGAAGCCACGGTGAGCGGCGGTTATCTGAATACCGCCAGCGGCGAGCATTCGACCGTGAGCGGCGGCGAGGGCAACACCGCCAGCGGCGAGTATTCGACCGTGAGCGGCGGCAACGCGAATTCCGCCACCAACGCGCATGCTACAGTGGGCGGCGGCCGAAACAACCAGGCCTTTGGAGAGTCCAGCACCGTCTCCGGCGGGACGAACAATCTCGCCGGCGGGCTGCGTTCGACCGTAGGCGGCGGCCGGAACAACACCGCCGGCGGCGAGGACTCGATCATCGGAGGCGGGATAGCCAATGTGGCCGGCGCACTACGATCGACCGTGGGCGGCGGCTCGGATAACATCGCCAGCGGCATACTGTCAACCGTGGGCGGGGGAAGTGGCAATGTCGCCAGTGGCAACCGATCGGCCATCGGCGGCGGCACTGGTAACGCCGCCGACGATGAGAGTTCGACCGTGGGCGGCGGATCGGGAAATATTGCCACTAATTCCTATGCGACCGTACCCGGAGGGCGGTTAAACGTGGCCGGCGGCTCTCACAGTTTCGCTGCGGGGCACCGGGCGAAAGCCACCAACGACGGCTCATTCGTATGGGGCGATTCGACGGATAGCGATGTGGTCTCCACCAACAATAACTCCGTCACCATGCGCGCGGCGGGCGGATACCGCTTCTTCTCCGACAGCGGCGCGACGCTGGGCGCGCAATTGCCGCCCAACGCCACCGCGTGGGCCGCCCTCAGCGATCGCGAGGCCAAGGAAAACATCGAGCCGATCGACTCATCCGTCATCCTGGACCGGCTGGCCGCGCTCCCGATCACGGCCTGGACCTACAAGGCCGATCCGGATCATCGCCGTTACATCGGCCCCATGGCGCAGGATTTCCGCGCCGCGTTCGGGCTCGGCGACGACAAGACCATCTCCACGCTCGACGCCGACGGTGTCGCCTTCGCCGCGATCCAGCGATTGCATCAACTCGTACAAGAAAAGGACGAGGAGATCCAAACGCTGCGCGCGGAACTCGATGCGATCAAGCGGCATCTTGGACTGTGAATAAATAGAATAGGGAGGACGAGGATGAGGACGATTGCGCTATTTACTGCTTACTGTCTACTGCTCACTGCTTCCCCGGCCGCTGTCGAGCAGACCAGTTCCGTGGTGGATGGATCGGGTGGGCTTTCTGCGGGCGGATCGTACGAGAACATCAGCGCGGCCGGACAGCCCGGCGGCATCAGTTACTCCACCGCGGGCGGTCTTCAGAATTATGCCGGATTCCTCGGCACGTTCATTCTCCGGCCGGATCTCGTTGATCCGAATGGCTTGCCGCATGAATTGAGCGCAGACAACGACGGCGACGGCCTGACGGATACGGACGAAATCCTCGGCTCGGCGTTCAATCCCAGCACGCCCACGGACCCGAACAACGCGGACACCTCCGGTGACGGGATCAGTGACTGGAAACATTCCGTTGCCGGTACCGATCCGACGGGGACGAACACGTTCCTGCGCATTCTGTCCATCGAGCGGGACGTGGACGACGTCACCATCACGTGGCTCTCGCGTCAGGATAAGAACTACAACATTCTCTACGCCGCGGATAACCACGACTATCCGGTCAACTTCCTGACCAACGCCGTCGGATCGGCGGGCGTGGGAGTCTGGCAGGTCAGCACCAACACGTTGACCAGCCAGCCGGCTGACGATGTGCGGACCTTCGCGGTTGAAGTACTGCCGTAGAAGACAATGGTTAATGGTTGATGGTTAATGGAGGGAGGCGGGGTGATGCCACGTTGTGATCGGATACTTCTTTCGTGCCTTTTCGTGTGTTTCGTGGGCCATGCTTCCTTCGCCCAAGGCCCGCTGGCCCCGTCCGGCGCGCCCGCGCCTACGATGAAGACGCTTGCGCAGGTCGAGCCGCGCTTGCCCATTTCGTCGTTGCCGTTCTTTATCAACCAATTCGGCTCGTATTATCTGACTACGAATCTGGTGGGAGTAACAGAAAGTGACGGCATTACCATCAGCGTCAGCGGAGTAACCATAGACTTGATGGGCTTCGAGCTCGTTGGCGCGCCGGGTTCCCATAGCGGGATCTATGTCAGTGGTTCGCGTCGGAACATCGCCATCCGCAATGGCACGATTCGCGGATGGGGCTGGCGCGGGGTTGAGGCGTTCACCAGTATCAATAGTCAATTCGAGCGACTCCGCGTGTCTGATAATCAGCTTGCCGGCCTATTGGCCGGCGAAGGCAGTACGATTGTGCATTGCACGGTTCTGACGAATGGCTTGTACGGGATTCATGCGCGTGCCGCCAGCGTGATCACGGACAGTACGGCATGGCATAATATGTACATCGGGATTTATGCCGAGGCAGGGAGTACGATCACCCGATGCACGGCATGGGAGAACCGGGGCGGAGGGTTTGACGCGAGTCACGGAACGGTGGTCGATGCCTGCACGGCCATTGGCAACTGGGGGCATGGTTTCGCCATGGGACAGGACAGTCGCCTGCTGAACAGCACCGCGCGGGGCAACACCACCAATGGGATTTTTGCCTCGTTCAACAGTTATATCTCCGGTTGTGTGGCCAATAGCAACGGGCGCGACGGTATCAACGTGTCCGGTCAAAGCGTCGTCGTCGATAGCCAGGCCGACTCCAACGGAACGGCGGGACTGGGTACCGGCGCCGGCCTGCGCGCGCGATTCTCCGATTCGCGGATCGACAACAATACCGTGACGGGCAATGACTGGGGCGTTCTGGTCGAGAACGCGGGCAACATCATCATGCGCAACACGGCCAGCGGGAATGCGACCAACTACTCGATTGCCGCCGGCAACAGTGTGGGCGGGATTGTCAATGTGGCGGGCGCTGGATTTACGAATACGAATCCCTGGGTGAATTTTGAGTATTGAAGAGACGCCCGCGAAATGCGCGCGATCAGGATCATGCGTTTATTCTTTCAGTGAATTTCGTGGGCCCATCTCCTGCCCGGTGGCTTCCGACCAGGCGTCGGCCCGCGCGCGGGTTTCGGCGCTGTCCGGATTCAGCGTGAGGGCGGCGCGCAGGGCTTCGCCCGCGGCGTCCCAGGCCTCCAATCGCATCAACACCGCCGCCAACGTATCCCAGTGCGCCCAGGCATACGGATCCAGTTCCACCGCGCGCCGCGCGTAGAACAGCGCGTCGGTTAATCGGTCGCGCTCGTACAGGAGCCACGCGAGATTGTTGTACGCGACCGGGAAGGGTCGGCCGCCGATGGCGCGGCGCAGGGCGGATTCGGCGAGGTCGGGTTCCTGTTCGCGGACATGGCGGAGTCCCAGCGCGAAATTGGCCCACGGATTCCACGGGTCGATGGCCAGCAAGTCGCGCATATGGCGCTCCAGCGACCGGTCGTCGCGCAGATGCAGGTCCAGTTGGATCAGCGCTTCCATGATGCGGATATTCAGCGGCCACAAGGCGTGGGCCTCATTCAAAAGGGTTGCGGCACGCGGGTAATCCTCGCGCTCCATCGCGCGCCGTCCGAGCGCCATCAGGAGCGGCGCCCAGCGCTCGTCGCGCCGGTTCATCTGGTCCAGCACGCGGTCCAAGCGCGCTTCGTCGCCGGCCTCAAAGGCCAGCGCGCCCATCAGCATCCATGCGGCGCGCGAGGTCGGATGCCGCGTGACGGCCGCTTCGGCCCGCTGCAGGGCCGCCTGCGCCTCGCCGGACAGATACGCCCGCGCGATGTCCTGCACGATATCGGCGGGCAGGTCGTCCGGCTCTTGCAGGCCGCAGAGTCCGCTTAACCAGTACAAGGCGCGTTGACTGAAGATGAAGCCGGATTCGCGCGCGAGCCGCGCGACGAGGTCCGGTCCGCATTCGCGCTCGATGCGGCGTGCCAGTACGTCGTCCGCCAGGGCCCCTGTGGTCGCGATGGCCAGGTTGATGCGCGCGCTGAGATTCAGCGGATCGAGAGACAAGGCTTGTTCATAACACGCGCGTGCATGAGCGGTTTCGCCGCGATGTTCCATCACGACGCCCAGATCATTGGCGATGCGCGCCAGATGGGCGCGGATGGATTCCGCGAAGCCGCCATAGTCGTCACGGCGTCGCGACAGTTGCGACAGGGCGGGTCCGATATGCTCCCAGAACGCCGTATGCTCGATCAGGATATCCGCCGCCGCCCAGGTCCGGTCCGCCGGGGCGGCTTCATAGCGGGCCAGATGGGGCCGCAGGGACTGACCCGATTGCACGATGCGCTCGGGATACGCCAGGAAATGGACGGCTGGGCTTTCGGCGGGTTGGGCGGCGAGACGATCCGCGATCAGCGCCGCAGGACTGATGCGCGCCAGACTCCGGTGGCGGGGATTGGCCAGGCGGGTCGCGAGCTGGTCGCGATACGGCGGATGGCCGGACAGGGCGGGATGGATGAACAACAGCTCTACGCCTCGTTCCCGCGCGGCGAGTCGCAAGGGGGCATCCATCAATCCGTCGCTGACCATCCAGTCCTCGCTGCGGACATCGGCAAGGACCGCGTCCCATGCGGGAGCCAGCGCGCCGGCCGGCCGCGCGGTCATGTGGGGGTACCGCCACACGGCCGAGGCCGCAAGTGCCACCAGCAGAATTGCCGCCAAGCGATTGTGAAGGTGACGACAGAGATATGTCGCGGATAGGCCGAACGCGGCGGCCAGTCCGATCCACGGGAGCACCAGACGACCGTCGGCCGTCGAGAAGACGTCCATCATGTGGGGCGGGAGCAGAAGTAGGACGAGCAGGGTAGCGACCAGCGCCGACTGAATGGCGATGGAGCGTTTCCGGGCATGACGCCCGATACGGCGCCACGCATGCCATGCCAGTAACAGGCAGCAGGCCACGATCAGCGAAACGGCCAGCCAGCCGGCAGGGAACACCTGCGACGCGGCCGCGTCCAACCAGAGTCTGGTCATCTGCGCCGTCATCGGGAAGAGGGGAGCGTCCGGCGCGATGACCGATGAGTGCATCCACAGGACCATCAGCAAGGCGCCGCCCAGAGCCATGCCCAGGACATAGGCCGTCCCCACCCGGACGCCCCAGCGCCAGATACCGCGCGACTGGCCATGCGCCGCCCACAAAATAAAAATGAGGACGGGCGTCAGCAAGCCCGCCGTTGGGTACTCCACAAGCGTCAGGCCGGCCAAAACCGCCGCCGCGGTGCCTGTCCCTCGTCGCGGCCTGCGCCAGCACGACACGACCAGCGCACCCGATGCCGCGAACAGCAGGCAGCCGGTCATGACAGGACCGGGCCGCGTGGCGGCCCACCAGAACCCCGGGGACATCACAACATAAAGCACGGCCAATAAGCTAATTGCGCCAGTTGCATCTCTGTCCCTTTCGGCCAGCGAACGGAGGATATGTCCGTACATATAGAGGACCATCAACCCGAGCGCCGCACTGAGCACGGACGCCCGTAAGCTGGCCGTGCCCCACGACATGGTTTCCATGCGCTGAACGAGCCATCCGCTTACGGGATTGAACGAGGGACGGAGAAATGATGTCGCCACCTGAACGCCAAGCCATTGGGACGGGAAACCCGGCTGAGGCGCCGGACTAATGGTAAGCGCAAATACCACTGCGGCAAAGAATAACAAGACAGCCGAATACCGACCCGCGCGATGTACTAAATGTATCATTTTTCGCCAATTCTTCTTGCCAGCACGAATAGGGTTTTATACGATAAAAGAATAGGGGGCAAGGGGCGTGCTAATGCAAAGCATTGAGAAGTCCGTCCGGAAGGACTTTTTCAGCGGTTTTGAGATACTCTGTCATATTCTATTTATTGTGCTTGTTTTCAGCTTCTTGCGCCGATGGGGGCATGGTGGATGACCCGCTGTATCAACAGCGCCTCAAGCCGATCCATGACTCGGCGTCCTTTGTTCCTCCGGCCCATCTGAGCATTCCCGGCAATCTCATCCAGAACGACGAATTCGATATGGGCTTAACCCATTGGGTTGCGACGGGCGATGTGGTTCACGCATCGGCCGAGGCGATTCTGGGCGATGCGGAGTCCGCCAGCGCCATTCTGTATCAGGTCGTTGAAACGCCGCCCGGCAATTACATCGTTTCCTTTGACTATCAAGCCGACCTGTCGGACGAGGTTCCCGACGGATTCGCCCCGGACACGTTTTTCTCGTCGCTCTACTT
>CAYRPR010000133.1:0-6210 GCA_964425945.1 uncultured Verrucomicrobiota bacterium
CAGCCGGATCAGCTCATCGGCCAGGGCCCGGCCGAGACCCCGGGTTACGCCCGTGATCAGGACCAATCGGCTGATGTTCGCGTTCTTCATGTGGACACAACGGATGGTGATGGCTACGATGAGGATATCAGCGGTGGGAGCGAAGATCAATCTGCCCGCTTATACCCACCCTCCGCTTCCGCCTTCGCCAAGGCTACGGCGGACAAGTCGCGGAACCCTCCGAGGGACGGGAGGTGCGCGATTTCCCCTCCCTGGAGGGGTTCCCCGCATGGGCGGGGCGGGGTGGGTCGGAACGACCCCCATTCACAATTTATGAGAACATGAAGAACTGGCAGGAAACAGAGCGCATCTATCGACGCATCGTCGAGCGGCATCGGGCGGGGCAACCGTCCGCCCTGGCGACCGTGGTCCGCATCATGGGATCGACCTACCGGCGGCCCGGCGCAAAACTGCTGATCGACAGCGACGGCATGCTGACCGGCAACATCAGCGGCGGCTGCCTGGAAAACGACGTGCGCGAGGCGGGTTTACAGGTGATCCGGGACGGTGTGGCCCGCGTCGCGCATTACGATACCAGCGACGATGAAGACACCGTCTGGGGGCTTGGCCTCGGGTGCAACGGCCAAGTCGATCTATTGATCCAGCCGTCACCCGACGCGGATGCGGCGACGCGCGTTCTCGATTTGATTCAGGGAAACGATCCGCTGGTCATCGCCACCGCCTTGTCCGGAGAACGGAT
This sequence comes from uncultured Verrucomicrobiota bacterium, assembly GCA_964425945.1. Lineage (GTDB taxonomy): Bacteria > Verrucomicrobiota > Kiritimatiellia > SLAD01 > SLAD01 > CAYRPR01. Next base: position 740 of record CAYRPR010000133.1, read on the forward strand.
AACGGGCCTGTTCGTCCGGGCCGGTGCCGTCTCATTCGTCGAGGCGGGTGGCGCGCCGTTGGAGGATGAAGCCCAGCGGGCTCTGACTGCGGGCCGATCGGGCTGGATCAAGCGGGGGGATGAACGGATGTTCTGCGATGTCCTTACGCCGCCGCCTGCGCTGGCGGTCATCGGGGCGGGCGACGATGCGTTGCCGCTGGCCCGGCTGGGCAATGAGGCGGGTTTTCGCGTCGTGGTCATCGATCACCGGTCCGGTTACCTGGCGGCCGTGCGGTTTCCGCATGCGCGCAAGCTCATCCAGGCCCGCGCGGGCGAGCCGTTGGACGGTTTCACGCTCGGGCCGGACACGCTGGTGGTCATCAAGACGCACACCCTTTCGCAGGATGCGGCGTGGTTGGAGCTTTCCCTCCGGAGCCCGGTGCCGTATATCGGGTTGCTCGGTCCGCGTGACCGGCGGAATGCCCTGCTGGAGAAGGTGGGCGCGTCGGACCGGACGCGCGTGTATGGGCCCGTCGGTCTGGACCTCGGCGGGGAGGGGCCCGAACAGGTGGCGCTGAGTATTGTCGCGGAGGCGCTGGCGGTGTGGTCCGGGCGACAAGCGGGCCATCTGCGCGACAGCGCAAAGGCGATTCACGTCGGCGACTGACCGCGTGACCACTACCGCCGGATTTTAACAAGGGAAACAACCAGAGGGAGTACAGGGATACATGACGGCCAGACTGCTCGATGGAAAAGCCATTTCAAAAGCCATGCGCGACGAACTGAAACAGGACGTGGCGTCGCTGACCCAACAGGGCGTGACGCCGGGACTCGGCGTCCTGCTGGTCGGGGACGATCCGGCGTCGCGCTCCTATGTAACCGCCAAAGAGAAGGCCTGCGCCGATACCGGCATCTTCTCTACGGAGAAACGACTGCCGGTCACCGCCACGCGCGCGGATATCCTGGCCGTCGTTCGCGAATACAACGAGGACGACCGCGTGCACGGCATCCTGGTGCAGTTGCCCCTGCCGGACACCCGGATCGAGCAGGAAGTCATCGCGTCCATCGATCCCGACAAGGACGTGGATGGGTTCCATCCCGTCAACGCGGGCAAACTGATGCTCGGTCTGCCGACGTATCTGCCCTGCACGCCGCACGGCATCCTGCACATGCTCAAGCGGTCCGATATCCCCACGAAGGGCGCGCACGTGGTCGTCGTCGGGCGCAGCAACATCGTCGGCCGCCCGCTGGCCAATCTGTTAACGCTGAAAAACGACCTCGGCAACGCGACCGTGACCGTCTGCCATACCGCCACGCGTGACGTGCGGCATCACACGCGCCAGGCGGATATCGTGGTGGCCGCGGCGGGTCGCCCGAACACGATCACGGCGGACATGGTGCGCGCCGGCGTCGTGGTGATCGACGTCGGCGTGAATCGCGTGGACGATCCGACTGCCGCGAAGGGGTATCGCATTGTCGGCGATGTGGATTTCGAGGCCGTGCGCCGGAAAGCCGCCGCGATCACGCCGGTGCCGGGTGGCGTGGGACCGATGACCATCACGATGCTTTTGTACAACACGGTGCTGGCGGCCGGAAACCGGACGCGGTAGATTGGACCGGTCAGTCCGGCTGGGAGCGATGCGGTGCGCATAATCAACAAACTGATGATTCGGGATTACGTGGTCACGTTCGCGATGACCCTGCTGATCTTCACGTTTGTGATGTGCCTGGGGGCGATCGTCAAGGCCATCGACCTGATCGCGCGCGGCGTGTCCGGCTGGGTCATCCTGCAGGCGTTCACGTACAACATCCCGTACATCCTCACCTTCTCGATCCCGATGAGCGCCATGACGACGGTCCTGCTCGTGTTCGGGCGCATGTCGCTCGACGGCGAGATCACCGCCATGCGCGCGTCGGGTCTGAGCATGTGGCAGATCATCTCGCCTGTCATCCTGCTTTCGATTCTGCTCTCGGGCCTGTGCGTGTATCTGAACGTATCGGTGGCGCCGGATGCGCACTTCGCGCGGCGACAGGCGTTGGTCAACGTCGGCATCGAGGATCCGACCAGCCTGCTCGAGGAGGGGCGCTTCATCCGGGATTTCCCGGGGCTGATGGTGTACGTGTCCAAAAAGGACAGGGACATCGTGCGCGACGTCATCGTCTATGAGGTAGGGCCCGACGGCGTGAAACGCAATGTCCGCGCCCAGCATGGCAAACTGTCGATGATCAAGGACAATACCGTCCTGCTGATCGATCTCTACGACGTGCGCATCGACCAGCCCAGCGAGGAGAACCCGCTCGACATTACGCTGACGCGCACCATCAACGCGCGCCATTATCCCGTCGAGCTGGATTTCGGCGCCATGATGAAGAGGGACTCCATCAGCAAGAAGATGTCGGATATGACGTTGACGGAGCTGACGCGATCCATCCGCAACGTGCGCGATCTGCATCCGCACCTGGGCGACCGGGACCTGTCGCGCCACCGTATGGCGCTGCTGGTCGAGGCCAATGAACGGCTGGCCATATCGCTCTCCTGTTTCGCCTTCACCCTGCTGGGCATCCCGCTCGGCATGAAGTCGCGCCGCCGCGAATCCTCCGTGGGGGTGGGCATCAGCCTCGTCGTGGTATTCATCTTCTATTTCTTCATCATTCTGGCCGAGGCGATGGTCAAGCATCCGGAGTACCATCCGGACCTGATCGTATGGTTCCCGGTGATTGTCGCCGAGATCCTCGGCTTCTACATGATTCGCAGACAGGACTGATTCGACGTAGCCGGGAGAACCACAGTGAGCCAGACGACCAAGCGATATATTCGAAGCGACGGACGGAAACCCGATGCCTTGCGGCCCCTGACCTTTAAGAAGGATTTCGCGCCGGCCGCCACCGGTTCCGTGTTGATCCATATGGGACGGACGACCGTGTTGTGCGCGGCGTCGGTGCAGGAATCGGTTCCGCGCTGGATGCAGGCGCAGAAGGTGTCCGGCGGATGGATCACGGCGGAATACAGCATGCTGCCCTATGCCTCGGCGCCTCGATCCATGCGGGAATCGACATCCGGCCGGGTGGGGGGGCGCACGCAGGAGATTCAGCGGCTGATCGGACGATCCCTGCGCGCGATTGTCGATCTCGAAGCGTTGGGCGCCCGTACGATCTGGGTTGATTGCGATGTCATTCAAGCCGACGGTGGCACGCGGACCGCTTCCATCACCGGCGCGTATGTTGCTTTGCGCCTCGCCGTGAATGAACTGATCCGCAGGAAACTGCTGGAAACCGATCCGGTCCGCGAGGCCGTGGCCGCCGTCAGCGTCGGATGGGTCGGCGGCACCCCGTTGCTGGACCTCTGCTATGAAGAGGACGCCGCGGCGGATGTGGATATGAACGTGGTCATGACCGCGTCGGGCAAATTCGTCGAGGTGCAAGGCACGGCCGAAACGGATCCATTTCCGCGCAAGGATCTGGACCGCATGCTGGAACTCGCGGCGCAAGGCATCCGGAAACTCATCGCCGCGCAGAAGAAGGCGATGCGATAGAATCATTCGAGTGGGCGGCTCACCCGGAGGGTTCGCCCCACCAGTCAATGATCGTGACGGCATGTGAGAGGTGGGGCGAGGCCTCCGGCCGAGCCGGAAACAATGTCGCGGCGGACTTTCGTCCGTTTCCAATCGTTGGCAACCGTGAGCCGCCGCTTACAGATGCGCTTCCAGTTTCGCCGACAGCGCGGCCTTGCTCATCGCGCCGACGAGCTGTTCCGCGACCTGTCCATTCTTGAAGAGCAGCAGGGTGGGGATGGATCGAATGCCGAAATCGCCGGCCAGTTCGGGGTTCTGGTCGACGTTGACCTTGGCGATCTTGAGCTTCCCGTTCAGTTCGCCCGCCAGTTCGTCGAGGACGGGTGCTATCACGCGGCAGGGGCCGCACCATTCCGCCCAGAAATCCACCAGTACCGGCAGATCGGACTTGAGTACGTCGGCATCCCAGTTATCCCGTTTGGCTTCGATGATGTTTGCGTTGGCCATGATAGATCCCCGCTTGTTGGTTGATAATCAGGTTAAAACGTCCCTATGCTAACCCGCATTCGCGGCGTCGTCAAATGGCGATGTGATCAGACCAGGCGGCCGGGGAAGGGCACCCCGGGATACAACGTGGCGGTCAGGACGTAGAGCAGAACCAGCACGACGAGGGTCGCCACGAGGGCCAACACCGTAAACAGCGTGCCGGCGCTTTCCTCCTGCTCCTCCCCGGCTTCGGATGCCGTGAATTTCGGCTCTTCGCGGGCGGGCGCGCGCGCGATCGGCATCGGCTTCACGGCGGATGTGCCGTCGGGTCGCTTGATGCGTATGGTCTTGCGCTGGGAAGGCGGTTTGGTGGTGCCCACGGCGTCGCGCGGCACTTCAATGCGCGCGGTTTCGCTCTTGCGGGATTCGTCGAGGTCCGGCGGCGGCGCCTGCAGGCCCATGGCCTCGATCTGGGCGGTGGACGCGGGTTCGATGCGAATGGTGCCGGACTTGCGCTTCGGCGGCGCGACCACGGCGGAATCGTCAAGCGCCAGCGTGCGCTTCTTGAGCATTTCCTGCTCGTCTTCCTTGCTGATGAACTCCTTGAGGTTGACGCGCGCGGTGGCCTTCTTCTCGGCTTCGCGGGCCTCGGCCTTCTCGAGCGCGGCCGTGTCGACCTGCTTCTCGTCGAGACTGACCCGCTGGGTGCGTTCCAAGGCGGCCTTGTACACGTCCTCCAGCGATTCGTCGGAGTCGTCGATCGCGTCGATCTTGATCGTCTTCATCTTCGCCGCGTCCGCCACGTCCTTTGGAACGCTTTCCTGGATGCCGGCGGGTTGCTCTTCCTGCTCGGCCGTCGGCGCGGGCGGCTTGGCTTCAGACAGATCGATGCGCGTGGTCTCTTCCTTCGCCTTCTTGGACGTGACGAGCTTCAGCGGGATCGGCGCGGCCGGCGGTTTCGGAGCCGGGGGCGGCGTCTTGGGCTGGGCGTCGGACAAATCGATGCGCGTGGTTTCCTTCTTCTTCTGCGCCATCGTGACGTGGGGCGCGGGGCGCTGTAATTTCAGCTTGGGCGGCGCATCGGAACCGGTCGGGGCGGCCAACAGATCCTCCGGTACGTCGGCCTTGGGCTGCGCCGGCGATGTGAGATCGTCGAGGTTGATTCTGGGCGGTTCCCGGTCTGTGCCTTGATCTGTCATGCCTAGGGCTCCTATCCGACTCTGAACGTATACCAATCTAATCGGGAATCCCGGCAGGGTCAAAGGAAAAACTTGCTTGGATAGGCTGTCGGGCACGCTGTAGATTATTCGCCGCCGGGAAAGAAGCGCGATGCATACAATACATACCATGGGAATTGGTTGCGGGGTGGCCCTGTTGCTGGCCGCCTGCGAGCCGGTCTCCGAATCGGAGCGCCGGTACCTGGAAGCGCGCGACCAGGAAATCGAAGCCCGCCGCGAGTTCATGCAGTCGCTGGCGGAGGGCAATTCCATCAAC
>CAYRPR010000134.1:0-6202 GCA_964425945.1 uncultured Verrucomicrobiota bacterium
GGTGCACTGGATTATAATCTGGGCTGTTCGGCTTATGTGTATGGATTGGGTTTGGCGCAGGGGTTGATCGCGTCCGGACAAGCCTCCCGTGTTCTACTGGTTACGGCGGAAACGTACAGCAAGTTCATGCACCCGTCCGACAAGAGCGTGCGCACGCTATTTGGTGATGCCGGAGCGGCGACATTGATCACGGCTGAACCAGACGCATCGAAACCGGGCGCCATCGGACCTTTCGTATATGGCACGGATGGTTCCGGGGCCGGTTGCCTGATGGTCAAAGCGGGTGGTTTCCGAGAGCGACAGGGCGCCGGCCAGATGACGGAGAAACACGCCTTCCCGGATGAATACCTGTTCATGGATGGCGGCGAGGTGTTCAACTTCACGCTGCGCGTTGTGCCGGATTCCGTGAATACCCTGCTGGCGAAGTCCGGATTGACCATGGATCAGGTGGATCTGTTTGTCCTTCATCAAGCCAACAAGTTCATGCTCGATCATCTGCAGACCAAGTGCCGCATTCCGCCGGAGAAGTTCTACGTGTATGTCAAGGAGGTCGGCAATACCGTATCCTGCACGATTCCGATCGCGCTCAAACATGCTCTGCTGGATGGACGGCTCACTCCGGGATGCAAGATCCTGATTTCGGGATTCGGGGTAGGATTGTCGTGGGCCTCCGGCCTCATCGAATGGGCGTCATGACGGACCATCCTGTGAAGGTGCGACTGTGCGCGGAGCTTTCCGCGGAGTGGAAAGATCGGGTGGAAGAACTCCTGTTCTTTAACCCCCTGCAGGCGCTTCTGGAGGAGCAGATTCTGAAGACGATCAACGCTTTTGGTCTGCCCCGTGTAGTGCCGCAAGGATCCAATCTGCGCGTAGAGGTCGGCGATTCCACGCCGGTTGGCACCTTGTTTGCGTTGGTCGATCGGGAGGGTGCGGATCATCTCGCCGGACTCCTGCTATTCTCGCGTAATCAATCCGAATTGCTGTGCCTGCATCTAACGGTCGACGAGAACTATGCGGCGCGAGGCGATTACGGCTCCCTGCAGATTGCAACACGCCTGCTGGAGGAGTTGCGACGAATCGGGACGCGCATAGCCGGGGTGGAACACATCGCCCTCTATTACCAGCACGGGGGCTGGTACAATCTCCCCATCAGCGTGAAACTTTTATAATCCGTCCGCGATGGCCATGATGCACAAGGGCGCCTCCCATAGTCAGACGACGCTCCGGAACCCCACACCGTGGATTCGCGGCGCTCATCTGGATCAGGATAAACAGTCCGGTGTGCGTTTCCATCCGGCGGATGAGAATGCGGGTATTGTCTTCGTCCGGTCGGATCTGCCGGGGCAGCCGGAGATCCACTGCCGGCCGGAACATCTGCAAAGCATGCCGCGCTGGAGCGCGCTCGAGGAATCTGGGAATTGGGTGCATCATACGGAGCATGTTCTTGCCGCCATAGCATTCGCGGCGGTTGATAATGTGCGCGTGGAAATGGATTCCGATCGACTGCCCATGGCGGCGGGCGGAACGTGCGAGCCTTTTTATCAAGCGCTTCGTGATGCGGGTTTGGTGTCCCAGCGCGCGGCGCGCAAAGTGTACAGCCTGAAGAAACCTTTGTGCTGGATGGATGGACAAAGTACGACGGGCGAGACGTTGAATGCGCCTTCTGTCCGGAATGGCCGTTATATCCTGGCCTTGCCCCATGACGGCTTCTCGGTGTCCTCGGTATTTCACTGGTCGCACATGCCATCCCTTCCCATCGGCGTTGCCGAGTACGAAGCCGGCGGGGATGTGGTTGATGCCGACCTGTTGCGGGCCCGAAGTTATCTCGTGGAGCCGGAAAAGGATCAAGTCGGTTCCGCCCTTGGACCGATACAGGACACGCTGATGATGTTGTATCCGCATTGTCCGCCCGAACTGGCCATCGAGGCCGCGCGACACAAGATTGTGGACTTCGTCGGTGATTTCATGATTCTGGGCCGGCCGATTCGAGGACGATTCGCGGCCGTTCGCGCGGGCCATCGGATTCATCATGATATGGTGCAATACCTGATTGCTCATGATATGGTGGACATCATATGAATCTGAATGATGTATGGAATGAAAAGCCGCATAGCCTGTCCATTGTCGTCGTGGCGTATAACGAGGTCGACAACCTCGAGACGGTCTGGAATGAAATCGGCGCGGAAGTGAAGCGCATTGATCGCCCATGCGAGATTATCATCGTTGATGACGGCAGTACGGATGGCATGGGGGAACTTGCCGATCGATTGGTCCGGGATGCCGATAACGCGCGCGTAGTGCATCATCAGGGCAATCAGGGGATCGGCCAGGTTTTCAGCACGGGATTCCACGAAGCCCGCAACGACCTGGTGATATTCCTGCCCGCCGACGGTCAGTATCCGGCGGATATCATCAGCGATTTTCTACCGCACATGGGTGATCACGATCTCGTGCTGGGGTATGTGCCCAAGCGAACGAGCCCGTTGATGGCTAAAATTCTTTCCGGGGCGGAGCGCTTGCTGTTGAACGTCTTGTTCGGGCGCCTTCCCAGGTTTCAAGGCGTCTATATGCTGAGACGATCCATCCTCCAGCTTTTCCCCCTGACGTCACGGGGGCGCGGTTGGATCATCCAGATGGAACTGATTATCCGCGCCAAGCGCGCGGGATGCCGGTTGACCAGTGTTCCGACGCATATGCGGCCGCGATTGAGCGGCGAATCCAAGGCACGGAGTTTCAAGTCGGTCGTCGCCAACAGCCGGCAGGTCTTGGTATTGTTCTGGCGGCTGATGGCCGAGCGACTGCGCGGCGGAGTGTAAGTCATGGTCGAAGTCGAACCTGGGCACGCGTCCTGAGTGGCGGCGTTCCTGGAAACACCGCTTCCGGGCCCGGACCTGCGGGTCGAACGCATCTGTCCCATTGATCATCTCTCGGAGGGGGCGCTTGCATTCTTGCAGCGTGACCGGTCCGAATTCATCGAGTCGGCCAATCGCGTGGGCCGGGTTTTCGTGCTTGCATCCCGATCCTGCGAGGGGCGCCTGACATGCCCGCACGTGCTCGTGACGGATCCGCGGCTGGCCTATGCCCGGGTATTAGCCCGTTTTTTTGAAGAGCGACCTGCGCCAAAGATCGCGGACTCCGCGCATATTGATCCGGCGGCGCGCCTGGGGCAGCGTGTCAGTGTGGGCCATGACACGGTCATCGACGCCGACGTCGAGATCGGCGATGACACGTGCATCGAAGATCACGTGGTCATTCGAAACAACACGCGTATCGGCCGGAATTGCATCATCCTGTCTCATGTCGTCATTGGCGAATCGGGATTCGGATTTGACTTTGACCGCAAGACGCCCGTGCGCATTCCGCACATGGGCGGTGTACGGATCGGCGATCATGTCCAGATCAACTGTCGCGCCAGCATTGACCGCGGCACGCTGGATCATACCTATATCGAGGATCACGTGAAAATCGCCACCCAGGTGCGGATCGCGCATAACTGCCGCGTAGGCGAAGGGACGCTCGTGGCCGGCGGTACGTCGCTGTGCGGCAGTGTCCGGGTCGGACGGCACTGTTGGATCGGCGCGGGTGCTCTGGTGCGTGATGGCGGCATTGTCATCGGCGACGACGCCTTGGTCGGCATGGGCGCGGTGGTCGTTAAATCGGTCAATCCCCGCGAAGTGGTTACGGGTAATCCGGCTGCGGTCCTGCGCGTGCGCGGTGTGGACGAGGAATTCTGAGATGTCGGCGCGAATCAATACACGATTCTGGATCGGGCTGGTTATCAGCGCGGTATTCCTGTTCCTCGCGATCCGCAATGTCGAGTGGCCGGACGTACTCAATGCGTGGCAGTCGGCCCGCTTGCTGCCGCTGGCGGTGGGCTTGGCGCTGTTGATCGGGGCATGGGGCGTGGCCGCTGTGCGTTGGCGATTGATCCTGGCACCGGCGCCGCATCTCCGCGTGCGTGATACGTTTGCCTATATCATGATCGGCTTCCTCGCAAACACCGTCCTGCCGTTCCGTCTGGGCGAATTGGCGCGCGTGACCCTGATGGGGCGCCAGCGGAATATCGGCATCAGCCGGACGTTGGGTTCCGTGGCCCTGGAGCGGGTCATGGACCTGCTTTCGCTGGTGGTCATTATCCTGATCCTTGGATTGGTCATGGATATTCCGCCGGTTGTACAGGCGGGCATCACGACCATGTCAGGGAGCGGAATCGTGTTGATCCTCTCGTTGACGATGCTGGCCTTTCATCAGGACCGCCTGCAGAAACTGATACGCTGGTGCAATCGCTTCATCCCGGAGAAATGGACCCGTCGCCCGTCGGTTTTGCTGGGCAATTTCAGCCGCGGCGTGGTGGTCATCAAGAACCCTTTACATGTGTCGGGCGTATTCCTGCTGACGCTGATCGTTCGATGTTTTGGCGGCAGTGCGGTGCTGTTGTGGCTGTATGCATTCAACTTGCCGGTCCCGTGGTACGGCGCGTTCTTCATACTGGTCGTTGTGAATCTCGGGTCGGCGATTCCCTCGTCGCCCGGCTATATCGGCGTCTACCACTATCTGGCCGTCCTGGCTCTGTCTCTGTGGGTTCCGGATCGCGGTCCCGCGCTGGCTTATGCCATTGGAACCCATGCCATCAACATGCTGGCGAATGTGACGCTCGGCGCGTACTTCCTCGCGCGGGAAGGCGTCTCGCTGGAAAGTTTGAAGTCGGAAGTCGGGTGGAAACAATCCGGCGAGATGAAACCGGATCATAGTGAAAGCGGCCATGCAGGCAGAAAATCATAACGGGCCGGTGACTCCTCCGCGGCTTGGGTGGGGATGGATCATCCTGGTTCTTCTCGTTCAGGTGTATGCCCGATATCTCCCGTCGCCCTGGGCCGTGTTTGTGGCCGACGATTGGAGCAACTTCGCGCGCAGTTCGTTGTATTCCTCACATTTCGAGGCTTTGACAACCGGTCTGCAGAATCCCAATCGGCCGGTCAGCACGGCGGCCGTTGAGGTGGTATACAGACTGTTTGGCGGGAGCCCAATGCCGTGGACCCTTCTTTCGCTGGTGGCCAACTCCCTGTTGCTCATCCTGGTCATGAAACTCGTTTTTGAGCTCACCGCACGTCGAGAACTGGCCTTGGTGGCCGGCGTGTTCTTCGCCTTGATGCCGAACCTTACGGAGACCTATCACTGGACCACGCAAATTCTGAATCAGCTCACCTGCGCGATGGTCTTCTATGTGCTGAGCGCGTGGTTGTGGGTGGCGTATGTGCGGCGGGGCGGGGGATGGCGCTTGGCGTTATCGGCGGCGGCCTATGCGGTCGGCTTGGCCTCCTATGAGGCGGGCGCTTTGTTGCCCGCCGCCTATCTCGTGCTGTTGACGTGGAAACGGCCCATCCATGATCTGGCGCGTTGCGCCCCGTTCGGCGCCGTGGTGATTTTGTATGCCGCCTGGCGCATCTCGGACGCCTTCGGGATGAATGAATCCTGGCATTTCTCCCCTCAGATGGAGGCGGGCATTTCGTTGTGGGGTATTTCGTGGAACGCGAGGCAGGTGATTCAATGGTGGGTGGGCGACCATTTCTTCGGGAGTCTGCTGGATGGATGGATGAGTTTTGCCACCTTGGCTCCTTGGCCTCGAAGGCTGCTGACCGTGGGTGACGCGGGGGTCGCCGTCATGCTGTGTTACTTTGTGCATAGTCGTCTGACCCGGGCGCCGTATCCAGGCGCGGAGGCCGGGCGCTTTCATGTCGTGCGGGTGTGGTTATTCGGCCTGGTGTGGATCGGAGCCGCGACGTCCGTCCTGCTCATTTCTTATACCGCGAGCCGGTTGATGATTCTTCCGGCTGTGGGGATTGTTCTGCTTATCGCCTTGTTGGTGGATAGATTGCCGGATAACAAGGGCGCATGGCTGTTGGGAATCTTTCCCGCGCTCCTGGCGATGGTGGCGACACAGGGTACCGCGGAGAATTACCGCCAGGCCGGCGAAATGAATCAGCGGCTCTATCATCACCTTGAATCGTCTCATGTGGAGTGGCGTGACCGGGATATCCTGTTGTTTGACACATGGAGTTTGCGGCAGCGTTTGACGCCTGGTTTGTTGAGGCCGGTCGGTGACGATCCGGTGGCGTGGGCCTTTTATGGCAATGCGGGCCTGTTGCGCGGATTCGTGCCCGGGGGTATGGTCCGGCTGATAACCGGCGAGCTGAATTCCCGC
>CAYRPR010000135.1:0-6136 GCA_964425945.1 uncultured Verrucomicrobiota bacterium
GCGTATAGCTGTACCAGTCCAGGCGGGCCATGCGGTATTCATCATTCAAGATGGAAAGTTGCGCCCGCATACGGGCCAGCTCGCTGATCTCCTGAAACGTCTCGACGAAGTAGTGCGTATCGTCTTTGTCTTCCTCGCCGTCGTGATAGCGCCCGAGTGTGAGACGGCTCTGGTTGCCGGACCAGGGACGTCCAATGACCGATACGCCGCCGGCGTAGTGTCCGGACATGGAGTCATAGAAACTGACCGGGCGGCCTGCGTAGATCCGTCCGCCCAGACGTCCCCTTTCGTTCCAAAGAAGTTGCGCACCGGCCATGTGCAGGTAATCGGCGACTTCGACGTATTGCCGTCCCGGGCGGAGAGACAGCGTCTGTTCCCGGTTGTGGATGTCCGCGTAGAGTTGCAGGAGACGTTTGGTCAGGACGCCTTCCGCATCCGATACATCGAACAGGGGATCATCCGGACCCTGCCGCTTCAGTCGTTCATGCACCCGGGCGGAGGCGTATACGTCCAACTGACCGCGCAACAGATCGCGCGCGTCAAAATAGAAACGCGCGTACAGATCGCTGTCGCGATAGGGACCTTCCTTGCGATGATCGTATTCCTGGCGATAGGACGCGCGCACGGAAGGTTTCGGGGCGGCCGGAGCGTCGATCCCTGTCTCGGCGAAGGAACGGCCGACGACCAGTTGGGCCAGGACCGCGACAAAAGACAGACCCACGCGCGAGAAGGATCTCGCGCCGGGTTTGCCTATCCATTCCACCTTCATTTCAGGGCCTGTGTGAGAATGCCTCCGTTTACGGTTCCGGGACCGCCACGCGGAAGAACATCTGTGTCGTGTTTCGCGTCGAGATCAACTGGTAATGGACTTCGTTGGTTGTGACGAATACCGGACCGGCATTCTGCCAGCCGCCGCTCACGAACCCCGATCCCACGGGCAGGGCGGAGATGGCCTGAAAGACGCGGGGCTGTCCGGGCGTATCCGGCGCATAGCCGAGTTCGATGGCGGGCAGGACCTGCACGATGGCGTTGGTGTCGGTGGTCCATCCCGATGTCTGGGCGAGATACTCCGCCAGGTCGGCGAATTCCTCCGGTTCGACATACCACAGGTTGGCGACCTGCCCGAGAATGAAGTCCAGCCAGTTGGGCAGTCCCGGACCGCCACTGTCCCACATGTCCGGATTCGCCAGGATGATCTTGAGCCAATTCGGCAATTCATCCTGCGGATCAATCGTATAGAGCATGTCGTCTATCGAAGCGCGGAGCAGGGCGGTGGCGTACTTGGGATTGTGCACGCCGTAACTGCCGTCATATTTCACGAACTGATAGTTGTAGGCGGCTCTCCGCTCCAGTAGCGAGTGGCCGTTGTTGACCGACACCTCGTTCTGCCCGACGGGCGGCAAGAGGTAGGCGAGTTGGGTCAGCATGTTCTTGACCTCGGTTTGCACGCCCGAGATGACCCCGTCGCCATCGTAATCCTCCCCGCCAAAATCGAAGGTATTCTGTTCGACGTGGCAGCGTGAGCACACTTCCGTGACGCGGATCGTGTCCTCCGGGTCCGGCGAGTCGCCGTCCCAGGTAATGCGGAACGTGTGACCGCCCACGCGCGTGTGCGCGTTGCTGTAGGAGGTATCCTTGATGTACTGCATGTGGCAGCCGACACAGGAATTCTCCACCGCCAGCATGTGGCGCGAGGTGGGCATGTTCTTGCCGTAATGGATGGCGTTCGCTCCGATTAGCATGTCGCCTTGCGCGCCGTAATGCGGGCCGCCGGCGGACGTGAGCACATAGGTTTCCGCATTGCGCCGCGTCTTGTGGCAGTTCATGCACAGGATGCCCATACCGGCCTCCGCGGTGGTGGCGACCGTGCCGTCCATCAGCGTGACGCTCGGGATGTCGCGCAACTGGCTCGCGCCCATGCCCACCGTGTGCGGGTCGTGACAGACGGCGCAGGAGATGCCTTCCTGATACGTGCCGCGCGGCGTCTTCGGCTGGCCGGCGTAGGTCGGATCGTGGGCGTTGATGAAACCCACGGAGCTATGGCAGGCCCCGCAGGAGCCGGTGCGAAATACGTTGTTGGTGGCGTGGTTTGCCTGGCTCCACTCGAAGATCTTCACGTGATGCGGCAGATTATCGTGACACTGGCCGCAATTACCGGCGCTCAACGACACGGTGATCGCGACGTTGGTGCCCAGCTGGCGCATGTGGCGGTCGGCGGGGCCATGACAGTTTTCGCACTGGATATTCGCCTTATGTTGCAGATTGCTTGGCATGCTGGTCCAACTCGACGGAACGAGATTGGTCGGGAAGGTCCAGCCAACCTGCGCGGCGACATCATCGAATCCGGCATTGGTCGCTCCCGGCGTGGTGTCGTAACCCAGCGTATAATTCGGAAGCCAATGCGGCGCGAAATTCGGACTGCCCTCGCCGCTAATCTGCCGGGTGAACGCAGTGGCATGGGCCGTCGCGTCGAATCCGGCCTGTTTGTCGGCATGGCATAGAACGCAGAGATAGTGTTTCTGCCCGAGGTACACCGAGCCGTAAACGATATTGGTTACGGAGAGCGTCTGGTTGGTGAGGACCACGTCGGTGCGGATGGTGTAGTCCGGGTTGAAGACAATGCCCTGCACATCCGGAACAAACAATGCGCGACCGGCGACGAAGAAGCCGATTCGATCGCCCGCGTCATACGTCGGCAGGGCGAGCCCGAGCGGGCTCGCTTGAATGACCGCGGTCGAATTAGTCGGCTGGTCGATGATCAACCAGTTCACGTTGCTGACCACGGCGCCGGCCTGAACCAGGGCCTCGAGATAGATCGGCTGACCGATGCCCGCGTTGTGCGCGCCACCACTGCGTTGGGTGGTTTCCGGCAGATCCAGGTCCTTGATTTCCTGCGGGGAGAGGGGGCGGTAGCGTATTCGAATCTGCTGGGCTTCCGCCGTCATCGAACCCCATATCATCGCCGCGACGAGTGCAAGCGCGCAGACGCCGTAGGATCGCCTCGACCGGGAATGTCCCTCATCGGTTTTCATTTGTCGCTCCATGGTTGAATTGTTCTAGACTTCGCATAACGACTCCGTCGACGCGTGTTCTCGCGCATCCCATTCAGAAGCCTTTGTGTCGATAATGACCTGGCAGGCATGCAGTTCCTGCTCGCGTATCCGGATGGTCTCGTGCACGGTCTCTTCGAGATCCTCGATGTTGTGCAGATGCACGTTGGGAATGGCGCGGGCTTCGGGGGCGACATCGCGCGGCACGGCGATATCCATGATCACCAGGGGCCGGTCCGGCCGCGCCGCCATCACGGCTTCGATATCGCTTCGATCGAGGATGAGATGCGGGCATCCGGTGGAGGTGATGACGATATCGACCTCGGTCATGGCATCGAGACAACGTCCGAATGCCACGGCCGTACCGCCGTACGCGGCCGCCAGCGTCTCCGCACGGTCGTGGGATCGGTTGACGACCACGAGGGACTCCGCGCCCTTCTTGACCAGATGCCGCAGGCATTTCTCCGCCACCGATCCCGCGCCGATCACCATGATGCGACGGCCCGCCAGTGAGGAGCCCAATATGCGGGTGGCCTGTTTGACCGCTACACTGCCGACCGACGCGGTGCCTTTCCCGATGGCCGTCGTGCTCCGGATCGCCTTGGCCGTTTCCAGCGATTTCTGGAAAAGGCGATTCAGACATTTTCCGGTCAGGCCGGCTTTCCTCGCGTTTTCATAGGAGGTCTTGACCTGACCTGTGATCTCCGTTTCGCCCAGAACCATCGAGTCGAGTCCGCCCGCCACGCTGAAAAGATGGCGGGCAGCATCCGCGTCGTAATAAGCGTAGACGCCGTTCCCGGCGGGGAGGGGAGCGTTCGTGAGACTACGCAGTATCGCATCGGGTTGCGGGGGATCGTACACCGAGACGCCGTAAACCTCGATCCGGTTGCAGGTGGAGAGTACGACCACCTCGGACAGACGATGGTCACGGCGGATTTCCCTGGCCACCGCCTCCTGCCGCGATGCCGGAACGGAGAACCGCTCGCGAACGGACAGGGGTGTTGTCCGGAAGTTTAATCCCACCATGAAGAGCCTGTTCATTCTTTGATCCTTAGCGCACGATATGCATAATAGAAGACCGGGATATCCATTGATATCGGGGAAGCCCTGATTGGCGGTACGGGGATTCATGGAGCGGGTTTCCGGTTGAGGCGTTGGCCCAGTACGCAGCAGGGTTCTTCCGCCAGGTAATCGCCGTGCACCGCGTACGCGCGGGAACGCGAGCCGCCGCAGACCGAGCGGTACGGACAGCGACCGCAGGCGCCCTTGAGGTTAGCCGCATCACGCAGTTCGCGGAACAGGGGGTGATCGCGATACACCGAGATGATCGAATCGTCGCGCACATCGCCGGCGATCAGCGGAAGGAACCCGCTGGGGTAGATCTTGCCGGTGTGGTCCACAAAGCAGAATCCGTTGCCGGCGTTCACCGCGCGGGACGACATGCCGATCGAACGCGGGTGGCCGCACTTCCTGATTTCGTGACCGCTGTCCGTGGCGCGCCCCTCCTGTTCCTGTTGTAGAACAAACCGCCGGTAATGCTGGGCCTCGGTCACCTTGATCACGAACGGAACGCGCCGGGAGAGCCGGTACATCTTCTCGAACAGCATTTCGTATTGTTCGGCGGTGCATCCGGTCAGCACGGAACCCCGGCCGGTCGGTACGAGGAAGAAGACTTCCCAGAAGACGATGCCCAAGTTCTCGACAAGATCGGCCAGCGCATCGAAATCGTTGGCGTTGTACCGGCTGAAGACCGTATTGATCTGCAGGGGGATATTCTCCTCGCGCGCCCAGCGCGCGCCTTGCAGGGTCAGGTCGAACGATCCGGGCACGCGGCGGAAGGCGTCGTGTTTCTCCGCGGTGGGGGCGTCGATGCTGAAGGCGACCTGGTCCACGCCGGCGTCCTTGAGGGAGCGGATCCGCTCACGGGTCAGTCTCGGCGTCCCGGCGGGAATGGTGCCCATGCGCAGGCCGATCCGCTTGCCGTGCGCGATCAGCAGCTCCAAGTCCTCCCGTTGCATCGGATCGCCGCCGGTCAACACGACGATGGGCGTGCCCATCTTCTTGACGTCGTCGAGCAGGGCGCATCCTTCGGCCGTGGACAGTTCGCGCGGATCGCGGCGGAAGATGGCGTCCGCCCGGCAGTGGCGGCAGGCGAGCTCGCAGGAACGCGTAACTTCCCAGATCACGAGCAGGGGCGCCTGGTTGAAGTCGACGGCGAAGCCCCGCGGCATGCCGCGGGGGGCCGGCGTCCCGGTGGCGGGACGCGTCGAGATCGGCTCGGCGGTCAGGGGGGGCATGCCGTTCACTCCTTCGGCCGCGGATGTTTGATTTTCTCGAATGCCTGTTCCACGTCGAAATCAACTTTCTGACCGTCCTTGGTGGTGTAGCGCTCCGGATCGTAGGTGGGATTGTTCTCGTTGTGGCAGAGGGAACAGCTCTTGGTGGCCGGATACACGAGTCCGGCGGCGATGGACGCGTCCAGATCGGCCATGATCTCCTTGGTCTTGTAATCCGCGCCGGGTCCATGACAGCTCTGGCAGGTCACGCCGTCTTCCACGTCGACATTCTCCGTCACGCGCGCTTCCGTCCAGTGGTAGGCGGTCGAGTGGCACTTGAGGCATTGGCCGCTCTCCTGCGGGTTGTCTATGCCGTATTTCGCGGCGACCTCCCTGGCCTTGGCCGTGCCGAGCGCTTCGTACGCCTTGGCATGCGGTCCCTCCAGCCATTTGGCGTATTGATTGCCGGTGTCCTCCTTGCGGTGACAGATGGCGCAGGCCTTCATCGAAATGTACTTTTCCGGATCGCGATCATCCTGGGCCGGCGCGTCGGCGACCGGGATCATCCACAGGCAGACCAGTGCGGTGGCGGTGATGGTGTGTTTGTTCATATGCCCTTCCTTGGGTTGGGGGGTGGCTGTTTCATGGCTGAAGAAAATGTCCACGGCAATTTTCACCATCACGGTGAACAGCAGGAAGCCCAAGCCGAATATGCCGGCCGAGACACGCAATTCGGTCCAACTGGGCACGTACTCGTAGACCCGGCCGGGCTCGGCCGGACGCTGGCCGGCCGGCTCGCCGAGGGGGCGC